>JAATGD010000306.1 GCA_015654965.1 Hyphomicrobiales bacterium | reverse complement strand
GCTTCCGACATGGTCGGATGCGCGTGGCAGGTGCGCGCCAGATCTTCGGAAGAGCCGCCGAATTCCATCAGAACCGCGAGTTCATGGATCATTTCACCGGCATTATAGCCAAGGATATGCGCACCCAATACGCGGTCCGTCGCCTTGTCGGCGAGGATTTTTACAAATCCGTCAGTGTGCAGCATGGCGCGCGCGCGGCCATTGGCCGTAAACGGGAATTTGCCGATCTTGTAATCAATGCCTGCGGCTTTCAGCTCTTCCTCGGTCTTGCCCACGGAAGCCACTTCCGGCTGCGTATAGACAACGCTCGGGATCACATCGAAATTCACATGACCGGCCTGACCGGCAAGGATTTCAGCCACCGCAATGCCTTCATCTTCGGCCTTGTGCGCCAGCATCGGACCCTGCACAACGTCGCCAATGGCATAAATACCCTCGACATTGGTGCGCCAGTGACCATCAATCGCCACGCGACCGCGTTCATCGAGAGTAACGCCTGCTTCGGCAAGGCCAAGACCGTCCGTATAGGGACGGCGGCCCGTGGAAATGAGAACCGCGTCAGCTTCAAGAACTTCCGCGTCACCGCCCTTGACCGGCTCGAACGTCACTTTTGCGCCCTTCCCGGACTTTTCGACACCCGTCACCTTGGCGCTCAGCTTGAAGGTAATGCCCTGCTTTTCGAGCAAACGCTGGAACTGTTTGGAAACCTCACCATCCATCGCGCCCAGCACCTTGTCGAGATATTCGACAACGGTCACTTTTGCCCCGAGACGCGCCCAGACAGAGCCAAGCTCCAGACCGATTACGCCGCCACCAACGACGACGAGATTGCCCGGCACCTTGTCGAAAGACAGAGCGCCGGTCGAGGACACAACGACCTTCTCGTCAATATCGACCTTCACACCCGGAATACCGGCGACATCGGAACCCGTCGCGATGATGATGTTCTTGGCTTCGATTTCCTCGACCTTGCCGTCTTCAGCGGTCACCGAAACCTTGCCCTTGGCAACAATTTTCCCGGTGCCGATATAGGGCGTGATCTTGTTCTTCTTGAACAGGAACTCGACGCCCGAAACATTGGCCTTCACGGTCGTATCCTTGTGCGCCAACATCTTTTCCAGATTAAGCTTTGGCTTGCCGACTTCAACGCCGAGCGCGTCAAAAGAATGACCGGCCTCGGCAAAGACTTCCGATGCGTGCAGCAACGCCTTCGACGGTATGCAGCCGACATTCAGACAGGTGCCGCCAAACGTCTTGCGCTTTTCGACCACAGCCACGGAAAGACCAAGCTGCGCCGCCTTGATCGCAGCCACATAACCGCCGGGACCCGTACCGATGACAACCACATCATAAGACATTGAATTACCCTTTTCAGTCTTCTCTGAACGTTTTTTCAAGACCGGCGCAATAGCCCGATCAATTCTCATCCGGTGTGCAGCCCTGAAAGCGGAAAACTTCCCATTGAAGGGGCTTTTCCGGCTTGGCCGCACCAAAATCATATCCATCGAGCGCCGTCACCAGATCGGGCAAAAGCACCGCCTGCGCGGCAGGCTCTTCGGCTTTCGGCAACACATCGGCTTCCGCACTTTCCTTCAACGCATAGATGACCCCTTGCCAGATGCTGCAATCATCCAGATCATCGCTATCCGAGCCATCGCTTTTGCAATTATAGGTCAGGAGCGCATAAGGCCGCGCAATGCCTTCTTCCGGCCAGATCACCATGCCCTTGAGCTTGAAATCCGGCTTGCTGTCTGCCGTAATGGTGAATTCATTGGTCGGCGCGGGCGACATCTTGAGATCGTTGGGCTGCTCGGGCTGGAAGGTCATCGTATAAAGACCATCGCGGTCCTTGTAGATTGCGCGGTTCTGGGTGCAGGCAGCCTGCGCTGCGGAAGAGAAAACCGATACGGCAATGACGCAAGCAGCCGTCATTCTGAAAAGCTTTTGCATTTTAAGCATTCGTTGTTCTCCCTCAGCCTTTACGGCATGAATTAAACCTGAAACCAATGCTTCTCACATAGACTTTTCAGTGGCAAGTTTAAGTCCGAGCGCGATGAAAACAACACCACTGGTCCTGTCGATCCATTTCGAGGCCCGCGAAAACGCATCGCGCATTTTGGGCGTGGTCATGAACAGGCTGACGCTCACAAACCATGCAATCAGCGAAGCAGCCATCACGACGCCATAGCCGAGCTTGATTTCGGTCGGTGTATGCGCATGCACCACTGTTGAAAAGATCGACAGGAAAAAGAATACAGCCTTGGGGTTCAAAGCATTGGCCGCAAAACCAAGCCCGAAGGCTTTGGCAAAACTCTGCTGCTTGCGCGGCCCCTCTGATCGCGCATCCACCTCGATTTTGGTCGAACCGGCGCGCAAGGCCTTGATGCCGATATAAATGAGATAGGCGACACCGCACCATTTGACGATGTTAAACAGATAGATCGACTGCGAGATGATAAGGCCAAGGCCCAGCACCGTATAGGTGACATGCATCATCAAGGCCGCCCCGATGCCGAAACTTGTAATGATCGCCTCGCGCCGTCCATGCACCAGCGACTGGCGGATGACCATGGCAAGATCGGCCCCCGGCGACACGATGGCAAATGCAAAAATGGCCATTAGCGACGCCAGCTCAAACAGATACGGATGCATCATATCTCCTTCACGCCCACAATGTCGTCAGAAGACGAGGGCTGCAAACATCAGGCCAAGACCTGCAAGCGAACCGAGCCACACAAGCGAGCGGATATAGGGAATGCCCGCAAGATAAAGCGGAATATAGACAATACGGCACAGGAACCATAGCCATGCGCCGTAAAACCCCAAGCCTGTGGCCTCGCCCTTGAACACAAGCGCCAGTGCCAGCGCCACGAAAGCCGGATAGGTTTCGCGGAAATTGTTCGATGCCCGTTCCGCGCGACCGGCGAGCGGACCCGTAGCCTTGCGCCCGTCATCACGCGGCCCGGCATTCCATTGCGAGCCGAGTTCCCGTGTCACTGTGAAGCCTTGCAGGAGGATATGCACCACCAGCAAGACAACACTCCAGCCGATCAACGGCAGGAAAGGCGACGCGGAAAGGGAACCCGGTTCCATAGTGTCAATCCTTCGAGCATAAACCCGAAAAGCTTTCAGGCTTTCCGGGCTTGATTATGCATTGCGATTAAAGATCGAGAACCAGACGTTCCGGGTCTTCGAGGCTTTCCTTGACGCGCACGAGGAAGGTCACGGCTTCCTTGCCGTCCACGATGCGGTGATCGTAGGAAAGCGCCAGATACATCATCGGGCGGATGACGATCTGACCGCCGACGACGACCGGACGATCCTGAATCTTGTGCATGCCCAGAATGCCCGACTGCGGCGCATTGAGGATCGGTGAGGACATCAGCGAGCCGTAGACACCGCCATTGGTGATGGTGAAGGTGCCTCCCTGCATGTCGGCAACCGAAAGTGTGCCGTCGCGGGCAGCCTTGGCCAAACGCCCGAGTTCCTTTTCGACGCCGGCGATCGACAACTGATCGGCATCGCGAATGACCGGAACCACAAGACCCTTGTCGGTGCCGACAGCCATGCCGACATGGGCAAAGTTCTTGTAGATGATATCGGTGCCGTCGATCTCGGCATTGACCGCCGGAAGTTCCTTGAGCGCATGCGTCACGGCCTTGGTGAAGAAGCCCATGAAGCCGAGCTTCACGCCGTGCTTCTTCTCGAAAACATCCTTGTAACGGGCGCGCAGTTCCATGACCGCCGACATATCGACTTCATTGTAAGTCGTGAGCATGGCTGCGGTGTTCTGCGCGTCCTTGAGACGACGTGCAATCGTCTGGCGCAGACGGGTCATTTTTACGCGTTCTTCACGCGAAGCATCGTCAACGGAGGAAGCAGGACGCGCCGCAACCGGTGCCGCAGCAGCAGGAGCCGCCGAAATACCCTTGGCGAGAGCATCAAGCACGTCACCCTTCAGAACCTGACCTCGCTTGCCGGAACCCTCGACCTGATTGGCGGAGAGGTTGTTTTCCGACAGCAGCTTGGCGGCAGCAGGAGCGGGCTGCATGGCAGGACCCGACGATGCGGAAGTGGAGGCAGCAGGAGTCGGGGCCGCAGCAGCGGCAGGCTTTGCTTCTTCCTTATTCGCAGCAGGTGCTGCTGCGACACCGTCGCTTGAAATCTGGCCAAGCAGGGCGTTCAGTTCAACCGTGTCGCCTTCCTGCGCCACAATTTCAACAAGGACGCCGCTTGCGGGTGCCGGCACTTCGACCGTTACCTTGTCGGTTTCCAGTTC
>JAATGD010000015.1 GCA_015654965.1 Hyphomicrobiales bacterium | reverse complement strand
GCGCCGCGCAGCGCGCGGCGGTGATGAGATCGCGTTTGCCCGTGAAGGCTGACGCTTCTTCGCCCGTTTGCTCACGTTGACGGCGTTCGTTGCGAACGCGCTTCAGGATGGAATTGAGATCGGGTAGTGCCTCACCGGCCAAAGGCTCATTTTTTTGTGCTTGATGCCCGGAAACGGGGATTGCAAATGGCGTCGCGGTTTCAGAAATGTCTTTCGGGGCGGGCTTGTCATCAGCGAATGTCAGATCAAGCGGAAAGGCTTGCCTTGCCTTGCCATTCACTTCGCTTTCCAGTCTGGCGAGACGCTCCATGATCGTGTTCAGCGTATCGGTAACGCTGTCGAATGTTTTACTGTTGCGCTCATCCGCATTGCGGGCAAGCATTTCCAGCGATTTCATGTCGGACGCAAGCTGGCGCGCGATTGCATTTTCGCTCTGCGAAGTTTGATGCAAGGCCCGTTCGATGGCGTTTTCGGCTGCTGCGCGGGCGGCGTCCAGCACGGTTTCGCGACTGGTTTGGATGGAACATTCGATGGAATCGAGGCGCGGTACTATCTCGGCAAGTTCTCTGGAGGGCTGTGCGAGATGACGCGCAATATCGCCGATCTGCGCTTCCAGATTGGCGATGGCATCATTATGCAGGTTCCGTTTAGCATGATCCTTGTCGAGTCGTTCCGCCAGTTCGATAAAACGGCGATCAATATTGTCGAGAAGCGCAGGGTGTGGCTCGCGGGCGCGCTGCTCGGTGGCTTCCAGTTTTTTGCCAATGATTTCAAGCTGGGTTTCGAGATTATTATAGTCGGAAAGGCTTAAACCATCCACCACTTTGGCAACCTGGCTGGCCAGCAGGTTGATATGCTGTGCAAGCTGATCGGTAATGCGGTCGGGCAGGGCCTGACGCTCCGCCAGAAATTCGATGCGTTGCGACAACTCGCCCAGTTTCTGGAACAGGGCATCGTAATCCTGTTGTGCAGGCGCTGAAGTAATCTGCTCTGCCATCACGGACAGGCTGTTTTCGATGCGTTCAAGCCGCAAGGGCGTTTCATCGCCGCCCGCAGGCGCCGTTTCTATACGCGAGGCCGCTGCAGATGTGCGCTGCTCGAATTCTACCAGCCTATGTTCCAGACCTGCCAATGTTCGGTCGAGCTCCTGCATGGCGTCTGAAGAGGGACGACGCTCGCGCCGGGCATTCACGGCCTCTAGTCTGGAACGGGAATCGGAAGCCAGATCTGAAGTTTCCATGAGAAATCACTTTTCAAAATGGTACAATTACCGATCAATCCAGAGGGCTGAGCAGCGCGATATTGCTACGTCAATATTTGTATCCTCGTGGTAAATAAGCAGTTAATGGGTCTGGTTTCGGCTTGTTTTTGCAAGAATTTTCACGGGTTTGATCAATATTGCCGAAGAAGAACCAATGGATAAAGAAAAGCCCGGCTGGTGACAGCCGGGCTTGAGGTCATCGCCGTTCAGAAGTGACAACTCAGGCGAAATCCTCGACCTGATCGAGATAATCGCCATAGCCTTGCGATTCCATGTCCGCTTTCGGAATGAAGCGTAGGGCTGCCGAATTGATGCAGTAGCGCAAACCGCCGCGGTCGACAGGGCCGTCGGGGAAGACATGTCCAAGATGACTGTCGCCATGCGCTGAGCGAACCTCGGTGCGGATCATACCATGCGACGCGTCGCTCAACTCATGGACATTGGCCAGCTCTATGGGCTTGGTGAAACTTGGCCAGCCACAATGGGATTCATATTTGTCGCTGGAAGCAAACAGCGGTTCGCCCGAGACGATATCGACATAAATGCCCGGCTCTTTATTATAAAGATATTCACCCGTACCCGGACGTTCGGTGCCGCTTTCCTGTGTGACGCGATATTGCTCCGGCGTCAGTTGCGCGATGGCCGCAGCGTTCTTGGCGTATTTCATGGGGAACTCCTTTGGTTGCATTCAATTTAAGTGCTTTGTCATCGATATTCCAGCCATGAGGGCGCGGTTCAGCTTTAAAATTTCCTTGGAGCATAATTATGCTTTACGTACCTCAAAACGATAGTTAAGCTCTTTCACGTGAGGCTTTGGGAGGAGTTCACATGCAAGTCGACTTTCGGGAGAAAGCGTGTAAAAACCGGCATGTCAGGCAGGAAACGATAGCTGGTGCTGGCGTATGAGCGAGGAAGCAACGCCTGCTCGACCCGCATTGATCGAAGCTGTTTCTCTGTCGAAATCCTTTGGTCCCGTTCAGGTTCTGAAAAACATTGCACTCGATATTCATGGCGGCGAAGTGCATGCGATCATCGGCGAAAATGGTGCCGGTAAATCGACGCTGATGAAGTTGCTTGCAGGCAATGAGCGGCCGACATCTGGTGAAATCCGCATCGATGGCGAGCCTGTTGTCTTCAAGGGGCCTGTTGACGCGGAAGCGCGCGGCATTGTCCTTGTGCATCAGGAAATATTGCTGGCGCCTGATCTCAGCGTTGCTCAAAATATCTATCTGGGCCGTGAAATGACAAGCGGCATCACGGTTGATGACCGCGCCATGCGTGAGGGGGCGCGCAAGGCCATTCGCGATCTTGGCGCCGAAATAGACCCCGATGCAATCGTCGGCAGCCTGTCGATTGCCCAGCGCCAGCTCGTGCAGATCGCCCGCGTTCTGCTGGTTCCCCATCGTGTGGTGATTTTCGATGAACCGACGGCTTCGCTGACGCCTGTCGAGACGGATGCCTTGCTCAAGGTCATTTGCGACATACGCGCCAGAGGCGTGGGCGTGCTTTATATTTCGCATCGCCTTCAGGAAGTGAAGGAAATCGCGGACCGTGTCACGGTACTGCGAGATGGCGTCCTTGTCTCAAACCATATGGCCGCAGATTTGCAGCCTGCTGATATGGCTCGCCTGATGGTCGGTCGCGATGTCGCGAAACTCTATCCCGACCGCGCTGCCCGGCACGATGACGAAGCCGTGCTGGATGTCAGGGAATATACGGTTCCGGGTTATGTGCATGACGCGAGTTTCAGCCTCGTCAAAGGTGAAATTCTTGGCTTTGCCGGGCTGGTGGGCGCCGGGCGCACGGAACTGATGGAAGCCATTGTCGGCCCGCGACCCGGTAAAGGCGAGGTTTTCCACAATGGCAGGCCGGTCAATTTCCGCGATGCCCGTGACAGTCTGAAGGCGGGCATCGTCTATCTGAGCGAGGATCGCAAAGGCAAGGGGCTGCTTTTGACCAAGGATCTGCGAGTCAATCTCACGCTTGCGTCCTTGCGCAAATTCACCCGCCGTTTCCAGATCGATCATGCGCATGAAAGTGCGGCACTCGACGACGCCATTCGCGATTTCGACATTCGCACCGGGCGCAGGGATATTCTGGCCGGGCAGCTTTCGGGTGGCAATCAGCAAAAACTTCTGCTGGCCAAGATGATGCTGCTCGACCCCTCGATCATCATCATCGATGAGCCGACCCGTGGCATCGATGTCGGCACCAAACAACAGATTTACCGGTTTATCGCAAGCCTCGCCGATGAGGGCCGGTCGATCATCGTGGTATCGTCGGAAATGCCGGAACTGATAGGTATCTGCGACCGCATCATGGTGATGCGTGAGGGGCGGATTGCCGGTGAGGTTGAGGGCGAGCGCATGACCGAGCATGAGATCGTGGTTCTTGCGACCGGCGTCCAGATACAGGCCGCATGAGATAAAAGGGAACATATGACACAGGTTGCAACAGACAAGAGCCGGGTGCCGAAAACCTCCAAAGACTGGGATTTGCGGGCTGTTGCGCCCTTTATCGCGCTTGTTCTTCTGCTGATTTTAGGCGCGGTTGCCAATCCCAATTTCATCAGCATCGATAATCTGCTCAATGTCGCAACGCGCAGCGCCTTCATTGCGATCATAGCGCTTGGCGCGACCTATGTGATTTCATCGGGCGGGCTGGACCTTTCGGTCGGTGCCATGGTGGCCTTTGTCGCCAGCATCATGATCCTGTTCATGAATAGCGGCGTCATCGCCGATCCTCTCATGATGCTGATTGCGGCCATGATGCTGGCTCTGATCGTGGGGGCTGCGTGCGGGCTTCTGAACGGACTGATCACGACCGTTGGCGGTATCGAACCCTTCATCGCGACGCTCGGCACGATGGGCATCTATCGCGGCCTGACGACATGGCTGTCGCAGGG
>JAATGD010000374.1 GCA_015654965.1 Hyphomicrobiales bacterium | reverse complement strand
CACGATCTGCTCGATCACCACATGACCGAATCCCTTACGCGTTGGCGGTACAACCACCGGTCCACCGCTTTCGCTCCAGCGCACATGAATGCGTCCCGTCGTCTTATTGAGCAACCATACGACCGACACGTGCCCATCCGACCCGGACAACGCGCCATGCTTCGACGCATTGGTAGCGAGTTCGTGAAAGGCCAGCCCCAGATTTTGCACGGCGTCGGGCTTCAGAATGATGGGAGGGCCGGTGATTTCGATGCGTCCTTCCTTCGCGTGGAACGGCTTCAGTTGCGCGAAGACCAGATCGCGAAAAGAAGCCCCTTGCCAGCTGTCCCTCACCAGAAGATCGTGGCAATGAGCGAGTGCGGTCAGGCGTTCGGCAAAGCGGGCCTGATATTGCGGCACGTCGCTGGCCTGACGCGCCGTCTGGTTGGCGACGGCCATCACGACCGCAAGCAGGTTCTTGGTCCGATGCGAGAGTTCATCAATGATGAAACGAATATGTTCTTCGCGTCGGCGCTGTTCGCTAATGTCGATGTGCGTGCCGATCCAGCGATAGAGAACGCCATTTGAATCGCGAAGCGGAATGACCCGGGTGAGGAACGGCCGGTATTGGTCATCCTTGCCGCGCAGGGACAATTCGGTCTCAAACGGTGAGCTGGAGGCAAGCACCTGCTTCCATCGCTCCACCACACGGGGGCTTTCGGCGGGATCGAGAAGGCCCTGCCAGTCTTGTCCGGGGATATTGCTGAGGGGTATGCCGGTGTATTCGTGCCAGCGGTTGTTGAACCAGAAAATATTGCCGTCGGCTTCCGCCATCCACACAAGTTGCGGAATGGAATCGGCCAGGGTATGGAATTGGCGGTCGCTCGCTTCCCGCGCAGCTTCGGCGCGCTTGCGTTCGGTGATCTCCTCGGCCGCGACGTTGACGCCGACAATCGTGCCGTCCGGCTGGCGAAACGGATGCCAGTAGGTGATCCATGAGCGCTCTTCGTTATGGTCTGCCCGCTGCCCCGCGACCTCGATGCCCGTGACAGGCTCTCCGGTTTCCATGATGGAGCGGACGATGCCCTCGACCGCCTCGGCAAGCCCCGGCACGCATTCACGCACGGTGCGTCCGAGATGACCCTCGACGGAAATGCCGCATATTTCAGTCAGGCGCTGGTTGATCTGGAGGTAACGGCAATCCGGCGACAGAAAAGCCAAGCCGATCGGCGCGGTGTCATAGATCAATTGCAGCGCAGGCTGCTGTGCGAACGGGAAGCCGAATGCGGGCGACGGTGTCCCGGTTATCGTGTTAAGCTCCGAACCGTTCGACAACGCTCGCTCCTGTCAGAGGATGTCTTGGTCGAATATCTGCAGAAACCATGTCCGTCATATCTGTACACGCACCCAGTCTTGCCCGCGCAGCATGACGGTGCGGACCTTTCCGATCAACCTCATCTTGCCTCAAATTTGAGGGGAATATCCGGCATAAGCCGCCCGCGTTCTCCGGCGGCAAGGACATGGGCGGACCGGCGCAGTCCATCCTAACATGCGTTACCGGTCGCCTCGAAGGTGCTTTGAAAGTCCACGACGTCAGTTGACGCCGAGTTTCTTCTGCAGGCTCGAGGACGAGGTGGTGTACTGGAAGACCAGCCGCTTGTCCGGATAAACATAGCGGTGCGCCTTCTGTGCCATCAGCGCGCCTTCATGGAAGCCGGACAGGATCAGTTTCAGCTTGCCGGGATAAGTGTTGATGTCGCCAATGGCGAACATGCCGGGCACATTGGTCTCGAATGCCTCCGTATCGACCGGGATCAGGTTGTTGTCCAGCTTGACGCCCCAGTCGGCGATCGGGCCGATCTTCATGGTCAGGCCGAAGAACGGCAGCATGGTGTTGCAATCGATATTGAAGGCCGCGTTGTCGCTGCCCTTGATCTGAGCGGCGGACAGAATGCCATTCGCGCCTTCAAGGCCGGTCACTTGACCGATCTTCAAATCCATTTTTCCCGACGCGACCAGTTCACGCATCTGTTCCACGCTGTGCGGCGCTGCGCGGAAATCGTCACGGCGATGCAGCAACGTTACGCGTTTCGCAATGGGCTGAAGATTCAGCGTCCAGTCGAGCGCGGAATCGCCGCCGCCGACGATCAGCAATTCCTTGTCGCGGAATTGCTCCATCTT
>JAATGD010000371.1 GCA_015654965.1 Hyphomicrobiales bacterium | reverse complement strand
CAAGGGTTTTGAAACCAGATACCCCTGGATCAAGGTCGAAACCGTCGATCTGGGATCGGGTACCGTCCATACACGCTGGGAAGCTGAAAAAGGCTCCAATGTGCGTTCAGCAGATCTGCTGGTATCCGGTGCCAATGATCGCTGGGCAGCCTACGGCAAAGACGGCACAATGGAGGCCTATGAAAGCCCGGAATACGCGCATCTTCCCGAATTCGGTCACCCATTTGCAGGTGTCGGCGTACTGTCCGCCGACCCGCTGGTGATCACCTATAACAAGGCTCTGCTGGAGGAAAGTGCAGCGCCCAAGGGTTTTGCCGAGCTTGCAAAGACTGCTCCTGCCGACAAATCAACCTATGACGGCCGCATCACCACTTATGATGCTGCGCGCAATTCGTTCGGTCTTGCTGCCTGGTACACCTACCTCAAGAAAAAAGGCGATGACGGCTGGAACAACCTGCGCGCCATTGGCCCGATGCTGCGCGGTGAGACATCAGGTGGTCCGATGAACGAAAAAATTTCGACCGGCGAATATGTCTATGGCATCGCAGTATCCGGTATCACCATTTTCCCGCGCCTCGAACAGCCGGGCGGTGAATTGCTGGGTGTGCTGTTTCCCAATGACGGAACACCCGTGATGCTGCGCGGTATCGGTATCCCCAAGGGTGCCGCCAATATCAATTCCGCCAAGCTGTTTCTGGACTACTCCCTTTCCAAGGAAGGCCAGACCCTCGTTGGTAAAGGTGGTCTCGTTCCCTATCGTGAAGATGTCGATGAATCCGAGGTTCGCTACACCTATCAGGGCATTGCCGAGAAGGTGGGCGCTGACAATATGGTTATCGTCGGTTTTGACGAGGGCCTGCTGACCGACGCTGATGCGTTCGTTCAGAAATGGAACGCTGCCCTTCAGGGCAAATAATCCCGCATATATTAGACAATGGCAGCGGTGAAACACCGCTGCCTCCCCCATAAAGGGTAAAACAATGTCTGCCATAACCGACCCGACGACCAAGCCTGCTTCGGTCGATCGCTCCAAGATTATCTTCTGGAGCGTATCCGTTCTGACAACCCTGTTGGTGATGGGACCACTTGTTCCGATCTTCATTCAGGCGTTTCTCGACAAGCCGCTCTACGACAGTAGCGCCGCCCTCACCACCGGCAATTTTTCACGGCTGGTCACCGAAGCTGGCATTGGAAGTATATTTCTCAATACGCTTTATTTCGGTGTTCTGACGATGATCATGGCCCAGATTTTCGGCGCCGTCATGGCCGTTCTTGTCGGACGCACCAATCTTCCCGGCCGTAGCTGGCTTGGAGAGATTTTCATCTGGCCGCTCTTTGTCTCGAACCTTGTGATCGCCTTCGGCTGGATCACGATGTATGGCCCGTCAGGCTACATGACGCTTTTGGCCAAAACCCTTGTGGGTGGCGCGCCGTGGAACCTCTATTCCGTCACCGGCATGGGCATTGTCGCAGGCCTCAGCCAGGCGCCGCTCACTTATCTGATGTGCCTGGCTGCGGTCAACAAGGCCGATCCTCTGCTGGAAGATGCCGCCCGTTCGGTCGGTGCAGGTCCGTTTCGCGCTCTCTTTTCGGTAACATTGCCGATGATCCGCCCGGCATTGATCTATTCCGCCACGCTGAATTTTGTCGTCGGCATTGAAATGCTGGCGATCCCGCTGCTGTTCGGCGGCCCATCCAATGTGCAGACCGTAACGACCTTCCTTTATAATAACGGCATCAATGCTTCAGTCCGTCCCGAATACGGCATTGTTGGTGCAGCAGCCCTGATCCTGCTTGTCGTCGTCGCTCTTCTTGTATGGCTGCAAGGGCGCTTGATGCAGGCCAGCGGTCGCTTCGTAACCGTTCGCGGCAAAGCAAGTCGGCCCAATATCCTCGACCTTGGTCCATGGCGCTGGGTTGCCTTCGCCTTTGTGTTTTCTTTTGCCTTCTTCACAATCATCAGCGTCTTCGCTGGCATATTCATGCGCTCGGCGGTAAGCTTCCTGACGCCGCTCATTCCGTTCTGGAAGGTCCTCACCTTCAAGAATTATGAGCTTATCTGGCATTCAGCCACCTATATGCGTTCAATCGGCAATTCCGTGCTGGTTGCCGTGGTGGGTGCTGCAATCGGAACGGCCTTCATTGCCATTATCGCACTGATCGCGCGGCGCTCCGAATTCAGATTTGGCCGTGCACTGGAATATATCGCGCTGTTTCCACGCTCGCTGCCCGGCATCATTGCGGGCCTCGGTTTCTTCTATGCACTCATTTGGCTTCCGGGCATGGATGTCATTCGCGGAACCGTCTTCGTGCTGATCGTGGTGTTCATCGTGCGATATATTCCGGTCGGGTTCGGTGCGATTTCACCAGCGCTTGCCCAGATTTCCGAAGAACTGGATCGCGGTTCGCGCATATCGGGTGCGGACTGGTGGACGACCGTCACACGCATCATCCTGCCAGTGCTCAAGCCTGCCTTGTTCTCGGCCTATGCGCTGCTCTTCATCCACATTCTCAAGGAATACGTGACTGCGGCATTCCTCTATCAACCCGGTTCCGAAATCATCGGCACGACCATGCTGCAGCTGGTCGCACAGGGTGACAACGGCCCTGTCTCGGCGCTCGCGACCATTCAGGTCGCCATTACCGCCGTTTTCGTGACTGCCGTTCGCCGCCTATTGGGAGTCAAAATTTATGGCTGATCTTATCCTTGAAAACCTGACGATCAAATACGGCAACATCACCGCCGTTGAAAATCTCAACATCACCGTTTCATCCGGCGAATTCCTGACCCTGCTCGGGCCTTCGGGCTGCGGCAAATCCACAACGCTCTTTGCTGTGGCTGGCCTCAACCATGCGACCTCCGGCATCATCCGTCTCGGCGACCGCATTTTGTTCAATGGCGATGCAAGAGCGACATTACCCCCGGAAAAACGCAATATCGGCCTTGTATTCCAGTCCTACGCCCTGTGGCCACACAAGACTGTCGCCGAAAACCTCGCTTTTCCATTGCAACTGCGCAAAATTGGCCGCGCTGAACGCGACGAGCGCATAAAGGAAGCGCTCGGACTGGTGGAAATGCTGCCCTATGCAGAGCGCTATCCGTTCGAGCTGTCGGGCGGGCAACAACAGCGCGTGGCACTGGCACGTGCGCTTGTCTATCGTCCGCCACTGCTCTTACTGGATGAACCCCTTTCCAATCTCGACGCCAAGCTGCGCGAGCGGGCGCGGGTATGGCTGCGTGAATTGCAGGAACGGTTGAATGTCACCACCATCTACGTGACCCACGATCAGGCGGAAGCGCTTGCCGTGTCTGACCGTATCGGCGTGATGAGCATGGGCCGTATGCGCCAGTTGGCCTCGCCAAAGGATATTTATGAGCGTCCTGCCGATGCTTTCGTCGCGGACTTCATCGGCTCCTCCAATTTCTTCGATGCAAACATCATTGAAGCCACTGCCGACCACGCCATTGTCGAACTTGGCAATGGCGCGCGCATTCGCACGACGGGCAGCAAGACCAATCCGGATGATACATCGGTCGTGGCCATTCGGCCTGAACGCATCGAGGTTGTGACAACCGATGGCGACAATATTTTCGACGCCGTTGTTCAGCAGAAAATCTATCTCGGTTCAGCCTGGCAATATGAAATGAGCGCGGGTCCGGTCCAGTTCCGCATGCAATTGCCTTATGAGATCGATGAAGGTCCGGTAAAGGTCCGGCTGCCGTCCGAAGCCACAACGATTTTCAATGACAAGGTACAATCGAAGTGAGTAGCGGCATGGCAGAAATTCATAAATTCGATCAGACCGCCAGCGGGCCGCTCAAAGGCATTCGTGTTATCGATCTCTCGCGTGTCGTTGCAGGCAATATGCTGTCGTTGCAACTCGGGGACTTTGGCGCAGACGTCATCAAGGTCGAGACCGGCAGCGGAGATGCCTTGCGGGACTGGCGCGACAGCGGCATTTCCTTTCACTGGAAAGTCTATGGCCGTAACAAGCGCTCCATACTGCTTGATCTGCGCAGCGAAAAAGGCATGGAAGCCTTGCGGCGTCTCCTGAAAACCGCCGATGTTTTCATCGAGAATTTCCGCCCCGGTACACTGGAAGCCATGGGGCTTGCGCCAGACGTTCTGCTCAAACTCAATCCCCGCCTTGTCATCATGCGTATTTCCGGCTTTGGCCAGACCGGCCCTTACGCGAAATTGCCGGGCTTTGGCACGCTTGTCGAAGCCATGTCCGGCTTCGCCGCCCGCACGGGTTTTCCGGATCGTGAGCCGGTGCTGCCGCCACTCGCGCTTGCGGACATGATTTCAGGTCTTGCCGGTGCCAATGCCTGCATGATGGCGCTTTACAATCGCGATGTGAATGGTGGCAAGGGACAGGTCATCGACCTTTCGCTTCTGGAGCCGATGTTTGCGGTTCTTGGCCCGGAAGCTGCGATCTATAATCATACTGGCAAGGTCAAACAGCGCTCCGGCTCGGCTTCCAATACCGTTTGCCCACGCAATGTCTATCGCTGTGAAGACGGCAAATATGTTGCCCTGTCAGGGTCCACACAGGTCGTGGCAATGCGCATTTTCGACGTCATCGGCCGTCCCGACATGAAGGACGATCCACGTTACAATTCCAATGCCGCGCGCCTCACGCATCGTGATGACGTGGATACGGCCATCAAGGCATGGTTTTCCGAACGTAGCCGCGACGAGGCACTTGAGGCGATGCAGAATGTGGGCGCGACTGTCGGCCCTGTCTATGACATTGCCGATATCGCAGAAGACGAGCATTTCCGCACCCGCGAAATCATAATCGATGTCGAAGATGACGATCTCGGATCGATCCCCATGCACAATGTTTTCCCGCGCCTCTCGGATACGCCGGGCACATTACGCCGACCGGCCCCGGCGGTCGGCGAACACAGCGATGAAATTCTGGCCGAGATCGGTATGACGGAGAGCGAAACATGATCCGCTCGCTCCTCTACATCCCCGCCAATCAGGAACGTTTTTTTGCCAAGGCTGGCGAACGCGGTGCTGATGTGGTCGTTTTCGACCTTGAAGACGCGGTTCCCGAAGCCGAAAAAGATCGCGCCCGGACATTGTTATCACAAGCGATCGTTGCCGCACGCAAGAACGGAACGAAAATCTTTGTGCGGGTCAACAATCACCCGGATCGGCTTCATGCGGATGCACTCGCTGCCGCTGAGGCAGGCGCTGATGGACTGTATCTGCCAAAAGTGGAGACGGCGCAGGAACTGGTGACACTCGACAGGCTTCTCACAGATCACGGTTTCCCATCCGGCACGATAGGATTTGTTCCGCTGATCGAAAGCCCGCAAGGATTGCTTGATGCAGCATCGATCGCCAAAGCCCCGCGTGTCATCGCGCTTTCATCCGGCGGCGAAGACCTTGCCACATCGCTTGGTGCGAAACCGACTGCCGAAGTCCTGCGCGTTCCCAAACTGTTGATCCATTACGCAGCCAAGGCCGCAGGTGTTCAATCCTTCGGGCTATTCCGTTCAACCATCGATTTTCGCGACCCGGAAGGCGTCCGCGCCGCGGCTATCGAAGCAAAAGAACATGGTTTTGACGGCGCAAGCTGCATTCATCCCTCGATTGTTCCCATCCTCAATGCGGTTTTTGCACCCTCGCAGGAGGACATCGCATGGGCGCGCAAGGTGGTCGCAGCCGATAAGGATCATGCCGCACGCGGCATAGGAGCCTTCGAGCTCGACGGAAAATTCATCGATGCGCCTATTGTCAAGCGGGCACAGGACATGCTGGCCAAGATCATATCGGAAAACTGATGCGTTATAATTGTATTGTCACTCACAACCAGATCGCACCTAGCGCCGTCAGCATGTTAAACGATGCTGGGATCGCGGTGCATTTTTCACCGCCTTACACGCCCTCCGACGAACTGGCCGAAAAAATACGCGCCCTGCAAGTGGATGCGATCATGGTCAGGCAGGGCCAGATCAATGCCGAAGTCATCAATGCCTCGCAAAAATTGCAGGTCATCGTCAAGCATGGCGTCGGCGTCGATAATGTCGATCTGCTTGCCGCCTCACGTCGCAATGTGCCGGTTCTGCGTTCCATGGGATCGAATGCCGCAGCGGTTGCGGAGCTTGCGATTACGCTCACCTTCGCCCTCATCAAGGAATTGCCGCGACTGGATCAGGCAACCCGCAATGGCGAATGGCTGAAACCCGGCTTTATCGGTCGCGACATTCTGGGAAGCCATATCGGCCTGATCGGCTATGGCGCCATCGGCCGCGAAACCGCAAAGCGGGCAAGTGCGCTCGGAATGCGTGTTTCGGTCTTCGACCCTTTTGCCTCGCAGTCGATTATCGAAGATGGCTATGTTGCTTCCGACAATCTGGCTGCCTTACTGCCCGAGTTGGATGTGCTGAGCATGCATTGCCCGCTGACGCAGGAAACGCGGCACCTTCTCAATGCCGAGCGGTTGGCACTGATGAAGCCTTCCGCCGTTATCGTGAACACCGCACGCGGCGGCGTCATCGACGAGAACGCTCTGGCAGAAGCGCTTGAAAACAACAAGATCGGCGGCGCAGGTCTTGATAGTTTTTCCATCGAACCCATGCACGACGATAATCCGCTGCGCCACACACCACGCACGATTCTGACGCCGCATATCGGCGGCGTCACACAAGGGTCAACCATCGCAATGGCCGAGATCGCGGCCAGACACATCATCCACGTACTAAATGGCGGCGAACCGGACGAGCGTTCGCTTGCCCGCGCCGAAGAACTGGCAAGCTAAGGAGATTATCGTGAGCTATGGATTTCGTATCAAGCGCAGCTGGGAACGCGCACCCGAAGCGCTGATCACCCAATTTGCCGAACTGCCAACCGCAAATATCTCCGACAGCATGCAGCGCATTGCCGGTCTTGGCCCACAACTGCGTCCGGTGCACCGCAAGGATCAACTGACGCGGCAGGCACCAGCCCATCTGTTCGGCCCGGCGCTCACCGTGCGCATTCGACCCGGCGACAATCTGCTCATTCACAAAGCCATTGAAATGGCAGAACCCGGCGACATCATCGTGGTCGATGCGAGCGGCGACAACACCAATTCCCTGATGGGCGGCCTCATGCTGGCGCATGCGGAGGAACGTGGTGTCGGTGGTTTCGTTCTCAACGGTGGCATCCGGGATTTCGATGATTTTCAGGTGGCAAAGATTCCCTGTTTTGCTACGGGCATCACCCATCGCGGCCCCTACCGGACCGGCCCCGGAGAAATCGGATTTTCCATTGCCATCAACGGTACGATAATAGAACCCGGTGATGTCCTCGTCGGTGACAGCGATGGCGTCGTCAACATTCCGAAGGCTGATGCTGCAAGCGTCCTGCAAGCGGCTCAAAAGAAATTCACAGCCGAAGAAAAACAAAGGCGGGAAACTCGTGATCATACCGTCGACAAAAGCTGGATCGACAAGGTCCTCGAAGAGATGGGTGTAGAGCTGGTCGATTAGAGCGAAACGCCGTGAAAGACAGGACATTGCAAACCGAACTGCAAGATAGAGAAGCGGTTCGGTTTGGCCATCCATTTCTGATCCTGTCTGTCACACACCAGGTCCCGGTCCAGAAGATTGGAGCAACAGGCGCTGTCTGTCATATTCTTGAAGCGCATCTTCTGCCGGACTTTCAAACCATCCTCTCCCGTCAGCCTTGTCTAACAGAAGACTGCTCTTTTAAGGGGAAATCCAGGCGCCGATTATTTTCTTTGTATCTTCGTGACAAAATTGCTTTCCCCAAGTGCGCGTTTCACAGCGGCACGTGCTGAAGCAATATCCGGCATAACCCAATTTGGCTCGGAACCAAGAAACTTATCGAGAAATGCTATCGCATAGCCTGGCATTTCCGAGACGTTTTCCTTGTAAGACCACCATGTCCGCAACTCATCGGCACATTGGTCGATATCCGGTATCGTTCCTAACTCCTGCTCCTGCACCGCCGCAATCGCACAGATACAATAGTTGGTATAGAGAAAACCTTCCGGCCAGAAGCTGACGATCTCGTACAAGCGAGCAGAATCGTCCATGGCATGTTTTGGTGGGGAAACGGCCTTCGCAGGCGACAAACGGATCAGTTCACGCAGCACAAGACCTGCAGCAAAGGTGATGAAATCACTGCGATCCACCTTGGCAAAACGCTTGTTCTGATTGACCAGCTCTACCCAGTTCAGAAACGCCTCGGTGAGTCTCTTTTCATCAATGTCATATTCAACACCGTAGATATCATGCAGCAGACTGGCATGTTTGCGGAATGTCGCTCTGAACCAGCGCAGCTGGCGTAAACGATGACGCAAATCAGGCATAGATGCCATTTGTTCCCTGAGTAACAATTCCATGTTGCGCGCGACCTCCCATTTGCAAATGACATTATGCGAAACCGATTGAAATGTCAGTCTTCATTCGCTTTCGATTATCGACAAAATTATACATATTTACATTGAAGAAGACAAATGTTCTCTAATTGATGAAGGGCGAGCTCGAAAAATATCCGGTTCGTCCTTTGTGGGAGGAGATCGAGAATGGCTATTTGGCAATGGGCTTTGCTGGCGCTCGCCTTGTTATGGGGCTTTCAGTCACTGGGTATCTGGTTCCAGATGCGCCACTACTCCGATATGATGAAAGGCATCACTTCAAAATATTCTGACGGTTTTGTTGGTGCGGGACATATACGCGGCCGCTTTGGCAAAGGTGTCATCATATTGATCGTTGCAGACCGCAATCTGGTGGTGCGACGCTTCCTGCAGATGAGTGGACGAACGGTTTTTGCAAGTTTCATTCGCCGCGAAGATTTTGAGGGAATGCACCTCAGCGCGTTGCAGGACAATCCCGTAATTGGAGAAGAAACGCCTGAAGTGGTGGCTGCCGCCAGACAGGCGATAGAACAGATCGGTCGTATAAGAGACCAGTCCGATGGGATCGAGATCGAAGGTCTGAAGGCAGTGGGAGCATAGGAGTTGCTTGCCTGAAACAAGCAATCGAGGAGGAGCAATGTCGATAGTGACGATGTTGGCACAACATGCTGACGTAACAATGCATTCTATACATATGGCTGGCAGCATGATTTCCGATGCCACACTGCATGGCAAACATGCAGCAGAGCACGCAGGAAATGACCTGTTGCAGCTTGCTCAAGCAACCACCACCGCGCCGGGTGATACTGGCAGTGGCGGCATTAGCGTTGATCAGTTCAAAGAACGGCTTCAGAATGTCCAGCAGGAAGAGCAGCTTGGCTGGCTGGCCTCAATCGGCAAGCACTTCATCGGCGTTTTCCAGAAGGGGGGCGAGGTTTTCGCAGGATTTGTCACGGGCATTATCCCTACACTCGTCGTGCTGATGACGGCGTTTTATGCCGTAACCGAACTGGTCGGTGAAAAACGTGTCCATGGCATCGCACGTAGTGCCGGACGTATTGCGCTTACCCGCTATACGGTTCTGCCCGTTCTTTCAGTGTTCTTTCTGACCAACCCGATGGCCTATACATTCGGGTCGTTCCTGGACGAGAAATACAAGCCCGCTTTCTATGACGCGGCTGTTTCCTATGTCCATCCTCCGCTGGGTCTCTTCCCGCATATCAATCCGGGCGAATATTTTGTCTGGGGTGGCGTGCTCGTCGCACTTCTTGAGCTTGAGAAAAACGGCGCGGTTCCAACAGGTTATCACATCAATGTCGCCATCTGGTACGCCATCGTGGGTCTTGTCGTGATCCTTCTTAAAGGCATGCTCACAGAACGCATCACCGCCATCATGGCACGGCGTCAGGGCATTGAGCTTTAAGCGGGGATTGGGGAGGATAACATGGTGAAGACCTATAAGGCAGTCAAGATTTCCCGCGGCTCGAATGGCTGGGGCGGCCCGCTCGTCATTCAACCCACCGAGCAGCGCAGCAAAGTGGTTTCGGTCACTGGCGGCGGTATTCATCCGCTTGCGCGCCGGATTGCCGAACTGACCGGCGCAGAAGCCGTTGATGGTTTCCGCTCACCGCCAATCGAAAGCGAAATGGCAGTCGTCGTTGTTGATTGCGGTGGTACAGCCCGTTGCGGTGTCTATCCACGCAAGCGAATTCCAACGGTGAACATCACACCGGTCGGGCAATCAGGGCCACTGGCGCAGTTCATTACCGAAGACATTTACGTATCAGGCGTGAAGCCTGAGAACATCGTTTTCGTCGATGACCCGACCGCAACGGTCCCTGCTTCTGCGACAATTGAAGAAGAACAGCCTGCACCGGCAGAACAGCCAAGCGAAGGCGGTATTGTCGGGCTTATCAGCAGCATCGGCCGTGTTATGGGTCGTGTGGTTGGCATATTCTTTCAGGCTGGCCGCCGCACGATCGATCAGGTTATCCGTAACGTTTTGCCATTCATGGCATTCGTGACGATGCTGATTGGTCTGATCCTCTACACCGGCATTGGCGATATTCTCGCTCAACCGCTCGGACCGCTTGCCAATAACATTGTTGGCTTGCTCGTGCTTTCTGCGATTTGTGGCTTGCCGTTCCTGTCACCACTTCTCGGACCGGGTGCGGTTATCGCGCAAGTTGTCGGTGTGGCAATCATCGGACCACAGATCGCAAACGGTACGATCGCCCCGGCGATGGCTCTGCCTGCACTGTTTGCCTACAACACGCAGGTTGGTTGCGATTTCGTACCTGTTGGTCTTGCGCTCGGAGAAGCCAAGCCCAAGACCATCGAAATCGGTGTGCCGGCGGTTCTGATCAGCCGTCAGATCATGGGACCTTTTTCTGTCCTGATCGCGTGGCTTGTCAGCCTTGCCGTGCTTTAAAACTCTCAGCCTGCCACAGCAAAATAGTGGCAGGCAATTTCCCCAACATGAGTCCAACAGAGCAATGTCGGTGTCTTAAAGCATCGAACACCATACCAAGAAAGGACCGCCCCTATGTCGATACATCTGAAAACGCGGATCACCGCGATCGGCCCGGAAGTGGCGGATCTCGCTGAAGGCGGCGTTCTCATCCTGTTTGCTGACGGATCGCCACCTGAACTGGCGGAAGTATCTGTTCTTCACGTTGTGGAAGAAGGTCCAGAAGCATCGGCCCCTGTTATTGGAGCGACGATCACCATAGGCTCGCTTAGAGCCGAAATTACTGCCATTGGTGAAAGCGCCTGGCAGAAGGTGCGCGAAATCGGACACGTCGTTATTTCATTCACAGGCGCGAATACGACAGATCGCCCCGGTGAAATCTGTGCCAGCGCAATAGCAGGCGAAGATCTTGTCGCGGCTCTCAAAGAAGGGCAGATTATCGCCATAGGCGGCTAGGTACTGGCCGTCCTTTGATTAAGAATTACGTGTTAAAACAGACCCTTGAAGCGGCTATCACAATCAGAGATGTTATAACGTTTCATATATCGATTTGAGGCTTAATAGAGATGGAACGCTCGACTATCGTCCGGGTGCATGAAGGGCTGCATGCGCGCCCTGCAACGCGCTTCGTTAAACTGGCCAAGGGTTTTGAGAGTGACATCGAAATCGCCAAGGCCGGGAAAAGCGTCAGTGCCAAAAGCTCCGTCAAGCTGATGCTGCTTGGCGTAAAAGAGCTTGATGAAGTGACCGTTCGCGCCAATGGCGCAGATGCGATTGAAGCCATCGAGGCTTTGATTGGCTATCTGGAAAATCCGCAGGCTGGCATTGAAGAAGCTGGCCCAGCGACTGCAAACTCTCCTTCGGCTACGCCTGAAAACCAAGCCATAGCCCAATCTACTGCTCATCGCGTGATTACGATAAAGCTTCCCGCAGGCCAGATAAAAGGCGTCGGGGCAAGCGAGGGTATTTCTTTGGGCACAGCATTTCCATTTTTTCCCGAAGAGATCAAACCCTTGGGGCGGACGCTTGCCGCATCTGAAATAGATGCCGAGATTGTCCATTTTAAATCAGCAATCGCAACAGTGCAGCAACGCATGGATGCTTCTCTCTCCAGCAGCAAGCTCGCCGACACGGACAGAGGCATTATCGCGGCATTGAAAGATATTGCTGCGGATGACAGCCTGATCGACGAAGCGCTTGGGCTTATTCGCGGCGGTCTGGATGCTATTTCGGCTATGCTCGCCGCAGCTTCAACCGTAGCCGGACAATTTGCGGCACTCGATGATCCCTATCTCAATGCGCGTGCGGATGATGTGCACGCTGTCGGTCGCCAGATCTGCCTTGCGCTTCTCGGCAAGGAAGACATCAATCTGGAAGGTTTACCGGAAGGCTCGGTGCTTATTGCCGAAGACATCGGTGCCTGGGATCTGGCGCGCGCGCCGCTCACGAAAATCAAAGGCGTTGTCTGCGGGCATGGCGGTGCAACATCGCATGTGGCCATCATTGCCCGAACGCATGGCATTCCGGCGGTTCTTGGCCTCGGTAGTGCAGTACAACTGCTAAGGAATGCGAAAATCGTAGCGGTCGATGGAAGTCTCGGCATCGTTCATTCCGATCCCGACGACGCAACCCGCAATGAAATTGAGATGCGCATTTCCAAAGCATTGCAGGAAAAGCAGGCGCTGGATGCTTACCGCTCCATCACGCCGCGCCGTGCCGACGGAACCGTCATCGAAGTCGCAGCCAATATGGGTGCACTGGAAGAGATCGATGTGGCACTGGATGCTGGCGCGATGGGGGTCGGACTTTTCCGCACCGAACTTTTGTTCATGAAGCATATTCACCTGCCTTCCGAAGATATGCAGACCGAGACCTATTGCGCGCTTCTGAAAGCTTTTGCGCCAAATCCGGTTATTGTTCGCACGCTGGATATTGGCGGTGACAAGCCGATTGCCGGTATCGAGTTTCCTGAAGAAGAAAACCCTTTCCTTGGCTGGCGTGGCATTCGCATGTGCCTGGACCGCCCGGATGTGTTCAAAGCGCAGTTGCGTGCGCTTTTGCGTGCGGCGGTTCACGGCAATCTCAAAGTCATGTTGCCTATGATTTCAGATGTCGCAGAAATCCGTGCAACCAAGCAGCTTATCGCGGAATGCATCAAAGAGCTTGAAAGCGAAGGCAAAGCCTTTGCCGAATTTGACCTTGGTGTGATGATCGAGACTCCGGCAGCTGTTTTCGCAGCCCGGGAACTTGCAAAAGAAGCAGCTTTCTTCTCTATCGGAACCAATGACCTGACGCAGTACGTGATGGCAGCGGATCGGCTCAACCCAACCGTTGCGAAGCTCAATGATGTAAACCATCCGGCTGTGATGGCTGCAATCGAGATGACTGCAAAAGCGGGAACAGAAGCCGGCATCATGGTGGGCATGTGCGGAGAAGCTGCAGGCAAACCAGAACTCATCGGTGAATTCCTGCGCATGGGATTGACCGAACTCAGCATGAGCCCGGCTTCAATTCCCCGCGCAAAAAAACTGATCGCGGATATGTTCGGAAATTAAATCTTGCCTGCAAATATATCTCTATTCCAAGCCTGAAACTGATATTCGGGCTTTGATTTCATGGAAGATGCGCAATTAAGGTCTGGAACAAGATTTCGAGCTGTGCCTGATCACGATCTTCTGTGGCCTGCACAAGACGGTCATGGCGCACACCCAGTGCCAGCATTGCGCTTTCCAAAGGATCGACGCCCGCCAGATCGGCCGCTTTTGCGGTCGCCAGACCACAGGCAACACCCACGGCAGCAAAGCAGACCGTTTCAAACTTGCGTAGATCCTGAGGGTCGCAATCACTATCCACCGAAATAAATCGTACTGGTCTTTCCGCCAATAGCTCCAGAAATATGGCCGCGACGGCTTTGGCCGTTGCTGCAATTTTCACATCATCTGCCTCGGCAGAAAACACGCTCTTCAGCAACAAGCCATGCTTTTGCATCATTCTGGCATGAACCGTGAAGAATGTAGCTTCCTGGATCAAAACATTCTGCAACTGATGGCGACGCAGCACTTCCTTCGTGAGATAATACATATCCTTACGAAAAGCGCGTACACCCTCCACACCAGCACCGAAGTAAACTGACAGGCTTTTCACATGTGGCACACTGTTATGTACGCCTGGATTGGATGAAATCAGCGAAATCGAAATCGTTTCGGCCGTCGTCAGCGCCTTGTCCATCATGCTTGCCGCATGTCCCAGCAACAATTCTGGCGACACTATTTCGCCGGGACGCGCCGCTGACTGCTCTCGCTGCAAAGTTTCATGGCGATTGCGACGGATCATATATCGAACCTCGCGCAAACGGTCCTTCAGATTGACTGCAATTTCTTCCGAAAGAATGCGTAGCATGTTCATTTCCTTCAACTGCAGTGCCATCATGGCAGGATGGGCCATGCACATGAATTATTGTTTGCCTTGGTGTTGAAAAGCAATAGTTTCGGTATAGGAACACAACATTCAATAAAGTAGTAATACGTCATTTATTTGAGGGGCAGTCTTGAAAAAAAACGGCAAGAAAGCGCAGAAAAAACCGGAATCAGCGGACCTTATCATTGGATCGGAAGGCGTTGCTGCTGAAAATCGCACAAGCCGGCTGCGAACACGCGCTGCGTGGATGTATTACGTCGAACAAATGACCCAGAATGACATCGCGGAAACGCTTGGTGTCGGTCGTGTCACAATCGTTCGCCTGCTTGCTGATGCCCGCGCTCGGAATGAAGTAAAGATTACCATTGAAGGCAAGCTGGCAAGTCTGACGTCCCTGGAAGTCGAACTGGAGAAGACTTTTGGTCTTGAGCGCGCCATTGTCGCGCCGCTCTCCTCACCGGACATTGATCCGATTCCGCCGATCAGCGCCGCCACTGGCGCTTATCTTTCTGAAAAAGTGCAACATGGCATGACGATCGGTGTGGGCTGGGGGCGTACACTTTCCAGTACCCTGCAACATATCGGTGCACGACAGCTCAATGACTTGAAAGTCATTTCCCTGCTCGGTGGCATCGTGCAGCCGCGCCGTTCAAATCCGCCAGAATTTGCCTGGCAATTTGCCCAGATTTTTCAAGGCGAGGGCTATCTGATCCCCGCCCCTGCTCTGGTTGACAGCAAAGAAACGCGGATCGCTCTTATCGAGCGTTGCGGATTGAATACCGTTCTGGACATGGCCGAAGAACTGGACATGGTTCTGCTCAGCGTTGGTGATATCCAGACGGCCAGCAGCACATCTTATCGTGTGGGACTGATCGACGAGGCGCAGAAACTTTCGCTCATCGAAAACGGTGCCGTCGGCGATGTGTTGTTCCATTTCTATGATAAAAACGGCAAGATCGTTGACGATCCGGTGCATGACCGTGTCATGTCAGCCAAAATTCAGAGCCTTCAGAAGACGCCGCAGCGTATTCTGACATCTGGCGGCAAGGAGAAAATCGCAGCCCTGCTTGGCGCGATAAAACTTCTGAAGCCGACCGTTCTCATCACCGATGAAGAAAGCGCTAAGCAGATGCTCAATGACAAGACGCAATCAGATTAGAGCGCACCTGAAAAGTGTGAAACGGTTTTCGGACAAACTGCCACAAAAAGACAAGCAACGGAAAAGGCTTGAACCGGATGCCGGAACTGCTTTTTGAAACACAGGCCAATCCGATCCCAGCGGGAATGCGCTCCGGTCTCCTTGCCTATGAAACCAATGGCTCCAAACATCCGCTCAAGAGCCTGCGTTACGCGCTGTTGCAGCCGGAAAACCGCACGCCACGCGGGACTGTGATCCTGTTGCAGGGCAGAAACGAATTCATCGAAAAATATTTTGAAACCATGTCGGAACTGGCAGAGCGCGGCTTTGTCTCCGCCACCTTTGACTGGCGCGGACAAGGTGGCTCTCATCGCCTTTTGCGTGATCGCCATCGTGGTTATGTGCATCGTTTTAGTGACTATGGCGACGACCTCATCCAGTTTCTGCACGAAATCGTCCTGCGCGATTCTCCCCCACCCTATTACATACTCGGACATTCAGCAGGCGCTCTTGTCGCTCTCGCCACGACAGACAGGCTGGCACCCCATATTCAGCGCATGGTTTTGTCCGCACCATTCATGGGACTGCCGAAAACACCCCTTGGAGATGCAACGATACGGCGCATGGCCTCTTCGCTGCGCCTGCTCGGTCTGGGGCGCTTATATGCCTCTGGCGGCAAAAGGTTTCTCACACGCCCCTTTGAGGGCAATCTCGTGACCAGCGACCCCGTTCGCTTTGCGCGTAATGTGGGCGTGGTCAGCGCCCATCCAGAACTTGCACTGGGTGGTCCCACCATACGATGGTTGTGGGGGGCGCTCGAAACGGCCCGCAAGCTTGACGCAATCGCTTTGACCCATCAAAAATTTGCCATACCCACATTGATCGTCGCGGCCGGGGCAGAGCGCGTCGTCTCCACACCAGCGCTGCAACGCTTTGCAACCAATGCGCCTCATATCTCGCTCATGACGATTGATGGCGCATTGCATGAACTGCTACAGGAAGCCGACCCCTATCGTACGCAATTCTGGTCGGCATTCGACGATTTTCTCACCACGACCGACCCCATCTGATCAGCTGTTGAGCAAATCCAGTGCGGCCCTGTGCAGATCGGGCGATGCTGCGGCAACAATATCGCCGCCACCTTCCGCCGGACCACCATCACGACGCGTGACGACACCACCGGCCTGCTCGATCAGTGGAATGAGGGCCACAATATCGTAGGGCTGCAATCCGGCTTCCACGACGATATCGACAAAACCCGCAGCAAGCATCGCGAAGGCATAGCAATCCACACCATATCGAGACAGGCGCACCGCATTTTCAAGCCGGTCGAACTGCTGCCGGTTCTCTCCCTTGAAAAGCGAAGGGGTTGTCGTAAACAATGTCGCATCGGCCAGCGTTGCACCCTTGCGGACAGCCAATTGGCGCGGCGCGGCATCTTCGCCTTGGCGCAGCAGATAGGCCCCTTCCCCGTCGCTATAAAACAATTCCCCCGTAAAAGGTTGCGACATCATTCCGGCGCGCGCATCCCCGTCAACCGTCAGGCCCAAGAGCGTTCCCCATACCGGAAGACCCGATATAAAAGCCCGCGTCCCATCGATAGGATCAATCACCCAGACATGGCTGCGGTCGGTATTTTCCGCACCATATTCTTCGCCCAGAATACCGTGCTCGGGAAAAGACTGCCCGATCACTTTACGAATCGCGCGCTCCGCAGCCCGGTCAGCTTCCGTCACCGGATCAAAACCGACGCTGTATTTATTGTCCACCGCCGTCAAATGGCGAAAGCGCGGCAATGTCTCTGCCGCCGCCACAGATGCCACTTCGGAAAAAAATGCCTTGTCGATGAGCAATCCCATTCTCCTGTTTCTCAAACATGCATGCACCCTGTGCACTCATGTTAAAATTGCTCATAAAATGAGCATAAAGATTTTAGCCTAAAAAATACGCTGAATTTCTTGACGATAGCGCTCTTTTGGCGTAAATTTTCAATCAGACAGGGTCTCCTGTCGGTGCCTTTCGAGGCATTTCCTCCCTAGTCTTTGGCCGCGTTCGTCTTGTTCGAGCGCGGTTCTTTTTTGCCTGATTGTGATTTGCCTCGTTGCCACCTATTCAGCCGCAAGCGGTGGCACGACGAAGAGATCATCCGGCAGGGATGTCAGATCGCAGAGAAATTGATACAGATCGTTGCGCAGCACTTCAAAACCTTCAAGTTTCTGCAAGCTGCGCTCATTCATATAAAGGCTGCGATTGATTTCGATCTGCAAGGCATGACAGCCGACGGCAGGACGCCCATAATGCTCGGTTATAAAACCGCCCGCATAGGGTTTGTTATGCGCAACCGTATAGCCAAGTTCCCGCAAAAAACCGATGGCCGCCTGCGTCAGGCGCTCGCTACAGGAGCGACCGAAGCGATCACCGATGATGAAGTCGGGGCGCGCTCCCGTCTCTCCGGGACGCATGCCTCCGGGCATGGAATGGCAATCGATGAGGACAGTATAGCCGAACCGCTCCCTCGTCGATTGCAGCAGGCTATCCAGCGCATGATGATAGGGCTTGTAAATATTCTCAATACGATAAAAGGCTTCCTCAAGCGCTATGCGCCCCGGATAGATCATCTGCCCTTCGCCGACAAGCCGCGGCACGGTTCCAAGCCCACCTGCGACACGCACCGACTGGATATTGGCGAATGATGGCAGCCCCTCCGCAAACATCCGCGGATCCAGCTCATAAGGCTCACGATTGACATCAAGAAAAGCTCTCGGGAAATGCGCCTTGAGCATTGGTGCCCCCAAACGCACTGAGGCGGCGAATAATTCATCAGTATAGCAATCTTCGGAATAACGGATCGACAAGCCGTCAAGACGGGATTCATCGAGAAAAGATTGCGGATAATAACGGCCGCTATGCGGAGAATTAAAAACAAACGGAATACGCTGCTGCGCGGGAGCGCTCACCTCGAAAGGCTCTATCAGACTGAAATCACGCTCCAAGCTCATTTCTTGATCCGTTTAAGTCAGGTTGGCGAGGCGCTTTCAAACACCCTATCGAGCATATAAAAGCCGATCTCCCTGCGGTTGCAATCCCATCAGGCAGACCGTAAGGTGCCTTATCTGCCATCCAAACGCGCGGGAATTGCGCCCTTGATGACAGATTATTTCCAAATACATGCCACAACCATTAACATTCGCGCGAGCATTCATTTCATATTTACCAAAGAAGCGTTTTCTAGTGTGGAAAAATGAATCATTCAAGCGGCGGAAAAGCCGGAATGAGCAGTGGAAAATTCGGACGGAACCATGAAAAGAATTCTTCTTGCTGAAGACGATAACGATATGCGGCGCTTTCTGGTGAAGGCACTCGAAAAAGCCGGCTATCATGTGACCAACTTCGATAACGGTGCCAGCGCCTATGAGAGATTGCAGGAAGAGCCTTTCTCTCTGCTGCTTACCGATATTGTGATGCCGGAAATGGACGGTATCGAACTTGCGCGCCGCGCGAGCGAAATCGACCCGGACCTGAAAATCATGTTCATCACCGGATTCGCTGCTGTCGCTCTCAACCCCGATTCGGACGCACCACGCGATGCAAAAGTGCTTTCCAAGCCATTTCACCTGCGCGATCTTGTGAATGAAATCGAAAAAATGCTGATCGCCGCCTGAGGCGATCACGGTTTTAGGGGTTTTTGAAAGCCTTGACGAGAAAAGACTCAAAACTTCAAGAAAGGGCATTGACGGACGCAGCGCGATATGGTGTATCGCGCTCCATCGAATGGGCGTATAGCTCAGCGGGAGAGCACTACATTGACATTGTAGGGGTCACAGGTTCAATCCCTGTTACGCCCACCATTCGACCCCCAGAGATAACAATATGTTATCAGGGAAATGTCAGCCTACAAAAACATTGCAATTCATCGCTGTCACACCACAGTCACAGCGTGAGGCTTTGCAATGGCTACAATTCGCAAACGGAATGGAAAATATCAGGTTCAGGTCCGCCGTCAGGGCTGCAAACCAATCTCGAAGACTTTTCAAAAACTGGATGACGCAAAAACGTGGGCAAGACTGACAGAAGTTGAAGCCGATCAAACTGGCTTGCCCGTTGACCCTAAAGTGTTGGCAAAAACAACGGTCGGTATGATCCTTGCTCGTTATCGCGATGAGATCATTGTCAAGAAACGCGGTTGTGAGATTGAAACACTCATCGTTAATGCGATGTTGCGTCAGCCTTGGTGTAAACGGTCACTGGCACAAATCGATAGCGCAACCTTTGCAGAATATCGAGATATGCGTTTGCGAACGGTCAAACCTTGTACCATCAAGCGTGAACTTGGCATTCTTCAACATGCATTCGATATTGCAACGCGAGAATGGTCAATTCCATTACGGATTAATCCGCTTAAACCCATTGCGAAGCCGACCGTATTTAACAGGCGTGATCGACGATTGCGAAATGGTGAGATTGACCAGCTGTTACAGGCAGCGGGTAAAACTCGAAATCCCTTCATTCTTCCTATTGTTCGGTTTGCATGGGAAACCGCAATGAGACGAAGTGAAATTCTTGCCCTGCATGTTCGTGATATAGACATTGAACGCTGCACAGCCATTATCCGAATGTCTAAAAACGGT
>JAATGD010000030.1 GCA_015654965.1 Hyphomicrobiales bacterium | reverse complement strand
GCGTATAAAGCGTATTGGGCAAAGGCGGCAGGAGATATTCATTCACGCCAGCCGCATCGCGGATCAACGACAGGGTTTCGCCGCCGATGATATCGGGAAATTCATAGGTCGAAAGCCCCCCGATCAGCGTTTCCGCAAGCTGGCGGTCCGGCAATCCTTCAAGATAGGAACGGACCTCATCGACAAAACCCGCGCCGACCTGATTGGGAACGACCTGATGGTCGAGTATCCATTTCTTGGCTTCAGGAAGAGCAACCGTTTCCGTCAGGAGATTATGCATTTCCACGACTTCAATGCCGCGATCACGCATTTTCGTGATAAAATCGAAATGATCGCGTTTTGCGACATCGACCCAGAGAACGTCGTCAAAAAGCAGTTGGTCGCAATTGCTTGGCGTCAGGCGCTGATGCGCGCGACCGGGTGCGCAGACCATGACCTTGCGAAGCGTTCCGACTTCCGAATGTACGCCAAAGGCCGTTGTTTGCGTTGCCATATTCAGTCTCCTCATAAGCAGAAGGCAGTCTCAAAGCTCGATAGTGCCGCTCGCAAGCCCGTAAATGCCGACAAGGCAGCCGATTACCGCGATGATGAAGATGCCCCATTCCACGGGCGTGAACAGCTTTTTTTTCTGCTCATGGCGCGCCCAGAAATAGAGAATGGTTCCCGGCGCATAAAGAACGCAGGAAAGCAGGAGATATTTCGTTCCACCCGCAAGGATCATGAAGATCGTGTAAGCCGACGCCACAGCCGCAAAGATCAGATCGCGCCGACGATCTTTCGCCTCGCTTTCATAGGTTTCACCGCGCCGGGCAAGCAGCACGCCATAGGCGGCCACAAGAAGATAGGGTATGAGCGACATCGAACTGGTCAGATTGAGCATGAGAGAAAACGCATCTCTCGACCAGTATGTCGAAATCACGATCAACTGTACCACGATATTGGAAAGCCACAGGGCGGCGGACGGTACTTTGTTGGCGTTTTCGGTCGCAAAAATTTGGGGCATGTCCTTTGTTTTCGCCGCGGTAAAGAGAACTTCCGCGCAGATCAGCGACCATGCCAGATAAGCGCCAAGCACAGAAATCAACAGGCCGATACTGACGAAGATCGCGCCCCAGCGCCCCACCACCGCTTCGAGAATAGCCGCCATGGATGGCTGGCGCATGCCGGCAATGTCCGCGCGCTCAAGCACCGCATAGGGAAGCATGGTGACAAGCACCATCAGCGCGGTCACGCCGAGAAAGCCCAGTATGGTCGCGGTCCCCACATCGGAACGCTTTTTGGCGAAGCGCGAATAGACGCTCGCCCCCTCGATGCCGAGGAAGACGAACACCGTCACCAGCATGGTTGCGCGCACCTGCTCGAACAGGCTCGTTGCCGGCATGCCGGTTCAACCCCAGAAATTGGCGCGGAAGAGATCGAGTTTGAAGGCGGCGATCAGGATGACGATGAAAACGAGGATGGGAACGATCTTGGCGACGGTTACGACGGTATTGATAAAGGCCGCCTGTTGAACGCCGCGAAGGATCGTGAAGTGAAACAGCCATATGCCGATGGAGGCTGCAACAATGGCAATGATGGTGTTGCCATCGCCGAACATGGGAAAAAAGGCGCCCAGTGTGGACTTGATCAGAACCCAGTAGGAAACATTGCCGATGCAAGAGCCGATCCAGTAGCCGAAAGCGGCAAGGAAGCCGGATAGTCGCCAAATCCCTCGCGGGCATAGGCATAGACACCGGCATCGAGATCGGGCTTCCGCGCCGCCAGAAACTGGAACACCCGCGCCAGCATATACATGCCTGTACCGGCGATAAGCCAGGCGATCACCGCCCCGAAAGGTCCTGTTGCGCTACCAATGTACGGGGCAACGAAAAAATGCCGGCTCCAACCATGGAACCGACAACCATTGCTGTTAAAACGGGTAGAGCTAGTTTGTTAGTTCCAGTATCATTGCTCACCGGAATCCCCACTTACACTTACACTGATAATGTTACATTATTATCAGTGAGCACTTTAATATAAGCAAATTATTTCGCAAGCTTGGTGTCGATTTAATATGCTCGTTGCCAGCCATTATAGAGGGAGCGGGCCTTACATGATATTGACGGCATCCGTCATTAATTATCCGGCTTTGGTCGTACCGCTGTTTTTCTTGGCGCTTTGGCTTTTGCACTACGCAATGCCGCTTCATAGGCAAGACGCGCCCATCCGGTCATGATGTCCGGGTCGTCGAAAGCCTCATCCGGCACGGTCCAATAGGGCATGGCAACGGGATCGCCGCCTTTGCGCCCTTCATAGGTCCATTGCGATGATCCGGCATCAATGAAATGCGGGATTGTCAACGCGTCAGCCTTGAACAGCAATCCGTCATGGAAAATCAGCGCGAAAATCACGCCCTGATGATAAATGCCCTTGCCGCCGAACATGCGACGAATGCTTATCGGACCAAAATCATGCAAGAGATCGCGGAGCGCTTCGTCGTCCATCCGAGGGCCTCTAGGTCAGACGGCGTCCTGCATCTGGCGAAGGCTTTCAGGGGAGGCTGCTTTCAGTTCCACAGATTCGCCGCAGCCACAGGCTGAAGTCTGGTTTGGGTTGTTGAAAACGAAACCAGTACGCAAGGCCGTAACCTCGAAATCCATCTGCGTGCCCAGCAGGAAAAGCACGGCTTCCGGCGCTACGAAGACTTTTGCGCCGTCTTTTTCGGCAATGTCGTCACCGGGCTTGGCTTCAGTCGCAAGGTCAATGGTATATTCCATGCCTGCGCAGCCACCCTTTTTGACGCCGACGCGAATGCCGAGCGCGCCGTCGCGCGTTTCAACAATCTCGCGAACGCGGTTTGCTGCGGCGTCGGTAAGAGTCATGACTGCGAAACGGCCCATTGTTTCTCTCTTCTCAAAAGACTTAAGTGGCGAAACACCCGGGAATCACGCAATCTCGCTGCAAATATGCGGATTTCGATCGGGATTGCCACGTTTTTACTATAATTAGTATTGTAACATCATTACCGCAAGACACCAAATCGAGAGCATAAGCCAACTTGTTTGGCAGGCAGCCCCGGCTTTTGTGACAAGGAGATGCGAATGTCGACCGACCGGATGAAACCTCTCATGCTGGCCGCATTTGCGAGCGCAGTTGGCATGTCACTGGTGCTATCGCAGGCTTTTGCCGAGGAGGCTGCAAAACCCACACCGCAGGAGAAGTCCGTACAAGCCACGCAGAAAAAGCCGGATGCCGAAGAGCAGGCAAGTCCAAAGACTGGAACCGAAGGGGCGATCGAAGAAACAAAGCCCTCCGAGCAGACGCAGGACGTGGGGGATGGCGTGGTCGTTCCTGAATATCGCGATGACCGCTCCACGCCGGAGGCGCTGATTGAATCTTATTACAATGCCATCAATCGCAAGGAATATACCCGCGCTTACGGCTATTATTCGGAAGAAGGCCGCGAGCCTGATTTCAAGACCTTCGTCAAAGGTTATGAGAAGACGAAAAGCGTGAAACTTGCCCTGCGCAAGACGGAGCCGGATCCGGGGGCAGGCCAGATTTACTGGAGCCAGCCTGTGGCTATTGAAGCCGAGCGTGAGGATGGCCGGCGGGAAGTTTTCAGCGGCTGCTATACAATTCATCTCAGCAATCCCGCCATGCAGGAAGAGCCGCCTTATAAGCCGGTACAGATTATGACGGGCTCTCTGACAAAGTCACCGCTTGCGCTTGAGAAAAGCGTACCCGAAAGCTGTGAAGCGCCATGATTTTGCTGTAAGGGCTTGACCTTCCAACGATGGAAGGGTGGATGCTCTCACTTTCTTATATGGAGTTCGTCGAGATGAAGTTTTCCGTTCCCAAAATGAAATGCGGCGGTTGTGTCGAAACTGTGGAGACGACTTTGCGCAAGCTTGATGCGAATGCGCCGATCAAGATCGATCTTGCGAGCAAACAGGTCGAGTTCGATGGCGATATTGCGCAGGACGTTGTATTTTCTGCGCTCACTGCGGCCGGCTATCCGCCGGTCATTGCGCAATAAAGTGATGCTGGAGACGCTTGCGTAGAACATGGGCAGATTGCTATTGCCGGAGGTCTCGGGCTTCCGGCATTTTTATTTTGGCAGTGCGGTGATGAAAGCAGCCATCGTACGGTGAGTTGAAGTGCCGCAAAGGCTCAGGCTTGATTGACTGTGCAGGCGATTTTTGCCACATCATCGGCATACCCCGTTTATGGTGGCCTTGCGATCAAGCTTGGCGCTGAAAAGCGGGCGGCAATCGTCGCAAGCGACATTATGGTAGGATAATCGCATTACGCGATAAGGAAGGGTTTAGGGCTATGGCAGCCGATTTCCAGGATCTCCGCACAAAGATGGTCGACAATCAGATCCGCACCACGGATGTAACCGATCTGGCGGTTATCGACGCGTTCCTGACCGTTCCCCGCGAGGTTTTCGTGCCACTCTCGCGCAGGCCCGTCGCCTATATTGATGAAGATATTCTTCTGGATGGCGAGGGCAAGGCTCCACGTTATCTGATGGAGCCATCGCCTTTTGCAAAACTCGTCCAGCTGGCGCGGATCGGCAAAAAGGATGTCGTTCTCGATATCGGTTGCGGCACGGGCTATTCCTCGGCTATCCTTTCACAGCTTGCAGGCTCCGTGATTGGCCTTGAAAGTGATTCTGCACTTTGCGCGGAAGCAGGTGCGCGTCTTGCAGAACTTGGCTATGACAATGTTGTGATTGTGTCGGGCGATATGCCTGCCGGTTATCCTTCGGAAGCGCCTTATGATGTCATTCTGATTGAAGGTGGCGTCGACTTCGTTCCAGAAGCATTGTTTGCGCAATTGAAGGAAGGTGGACGGCTGATAGCTGTCGAAGGCCGTGGAAATGCGTCAGTTGCGCGGCTTTATGTAAAAGAAAACGGGGTTGCATCCGGGCGCATGGCGTTCAACACTGCGATACGTTTTCTGCCCGGCTTCGAGCGGGTTGCGCAATTCGAGTTTTGAATAAGGCGTTGGGGCAATTCTGCAACGGCGGGGAATTTCTTTGTGAATGCTCTGGGTGGGGTGATGGAAATAGCCGATCAGAGAGGGTATTAGTTTCCTTCCGAACTGATCGGTTCGATTAATGGATTCGTTTGTTCCAAAATGAGGTGCCCGGTGTTTAGTAAATGCAAGAGACTGATAGCTGTCGCAGCATTATTGTCCGGCACAGTCTTTACAGGGCAGGCCGCTTGGTCGGAAACGCTGAGCGGAGCGCTGGTCAAGGCATATAAAAACAATGCCACCCTGAATTCTTCGCGCGCAGGTGTGCGTGCTTATGATGAGGACGTGGCGATTGCCAAATCAGGCTTGCGTCCGCAGGTTTCGGGCAGTTATGATATTGGGCGGTCCACATCACCCGGATCAGGATCGAGCGTACCGCGCAGTTACCGCTCTGCTGGCACTGTTGGAATCACGCTCAACCAGCTGCTGTTCGATGGCTTTCAAACCAGCAACAATGTCGCGGCAGCGGAAACGCAGGTTTTTGCCCAGCGCGAGAATATGCGTAATGACGAGCAGAACACGCTCTATAGTGCGGTCGCCGCCTATATGGATGTCTATCAGAAACGCCAGATTGCTGTCTTGCGCGAACGCAATCTGGCAGCGATGAACGAGCAGGTGCGTGCGGCGCGCGCGCGTCTGGATGTGGGTGAAGGCACGCGCACTGATGTGGCGCAGGCTGAATCCGGTCGTTCTACAGCTCTTGCCGCATTGAATGCAGCGCAGGCCGATGTGAAATCCGCAGAAGCGACCTATATTCAGATTGTTGGCACTGTGCCGGGAAAACTATCCGCTGCATCTGCGGCGAAAAGCCTGCCGCAATCGCCCGATCAGGCTTTCGCCGTCGCGCAGACGGGGCATCCAGGAATTCTGGCGACGCAATATGCGGTGAATGCGGCAGGATTCAATGTCAAGGCTCAGGAAGGCGCGCTTTTACCGACCGTGGGTCTTCAGGCCAGTGCGAGCCGTGTGGATACTTATGACGGGTCCGATCTGGGAGACGGTAATTCAGCCTCGGTCGGCCTTGGCGTAACCATCCCGATCTATACGGGCGGGCGCACATCGGCCCAGATTCGCAAGTCCAAGGAGCAACTTGGTCAGGCGCGTATTGAAGTGGATGTCATT
>JAATGD010000210.1 GCA_015654965.1 Hyphomicrobiales bacterium | reverse complement strand
GAGCTTCGCCCTGTTCATAGAGGAAGGAAAAATCTTTCTGTTCCAGACGAACGCGTTCGACGGTTTCAGCCGCACGGAAACGCTCGTTGAGCTTTGTGCCGGTGATGAGGTTTTTCAACTCAACCTGATTATAGGCACCGCCCTTGCCGGGCTTGACGGCGTTGGTCTTGACAGCAACCCACAGCCCGCCGTCATGTTCGATGACGTTGCCGGGGCGGATTTCGTTACCATTGATCTTCATAAGCTTGATCCGGAATGAATGTGAAACCAGTAGCGGTTCGGTGCATGACGACAAAATGGCAACCGCCCGGGTTCAATCCGGTGATTGCACAAGCGTCTTGATAGTCGAACTGCGATAATCGGTGCTTCCAAGACCACAAAAAGCCGCTTTGCGCAAGCCTGCACGCAAAAAGACAGCCATGCAAATTTTCATAAGAGGCAGAAAATCAGCGAATCCGCAGATTGTTGGCCGCCTCGAAAGCTTGCCTGATCTGTTCGTCGGAGAGTCCATCCATCAGGTCATTGAGATCAGGCGCACGAAATCCGGCGCGCTGGGCAATGATATACCAAGCTGCCGCCTTGACGGTATCGCCTTCCGTGCCAAGTCCGTCTCGGTAAAGACGCGCCAGCCAGACCTGCGCCATGACCATGCCACGGTTCGCAGCAAGCTGCATCCAGCGAAAGCCCTGATCATAATCGCGATCCCCGCCCCGGCCTTCGACAAGCCAGCGTCCGAGATCGAACTGCGCTGTGTCATATCCCTTGCGTGCGGAAAGGATCAGATATTCGCGGGCGCGTTTGTCGTCGCGAGCAATCTTGTCAGTGCCGTTGGCATAAATCTGGCTGAGTGCATATTCGCTATCGGCAAGCTTTGCTTCGGCTGCCTTTTCAAACCATGGGAAAGCCATGTCGAGGCCTGTACTGCCGGGATGGTCCATCAGCAGCAACTGGCCATAATTGAACTGTGCCATGGCATTGCCGCCCTGGGCGGCCTTATGCATCAGTTCTTCAGCCTTCTTCTTGTCTTTTTTGACATAGGTGCCTTGAAGGAGCAAAGCGGCATAGCGAAACTGCGCTTCGGTGACGCCATTTTCCGCCGCCTTGCCATACCATTGCGCCGCAAGTTTCTGGTCTGCCGGAACGCCCAGACCACGCGCATAGATCTCCGCAATCAGGGTCTGTGAGGCTGCGTCGCCCTGTTCCGCCTGTGGCTTGGCGAGGTTGAATGCCGTCAGGTAAAGGCCACGCTGAAAGGCACCAAAGGCTTCATCGGCAGGCTTGTCGCCAAATCGGCTTGGATCGATAGAAGGCATGGGTGCGGTGCTTGCCGGTTGCGGCAGCATGACCGGCTTGTCCTGTTTGTCATCCCCGCCATCGTTGTTATTCTTGTGATTACCCGGAATAGTCCCGTTTTGTTCATGGACATGCTCTCCCGCCGCCCAGACGGGCAGGGCCGGAAGCATGAATGTCAAAGCGGCAGCGAGAAGAAATCTGTTCTTCATGGGTATCAAATGGACCTTGGGCTATCTTCTGGGGTCTGTCTTCGGGCAAATGGGTTTTAAAAGCGAGGCGCGTGCTCATCGAGCAGAAGGTTGGCTTGGCGTACGGCTTCCGCCGGGTCTTCAGCATCGAAGACGGCATGGCCGAGGGCTACGAAATCAGCACCCGTTTCAGCGGCTGCGATGATGCTTTGCAGTTCATTGCCGGCCTGGGCAATGCTGGGAATTTCGACCATTTCCGACCACCACCCAGCAAGGGAAAGGTTACGGGGATGCGCATCGGGCTTGTTATCCGCGCCGATCTTGCCGAAGAAGATGTAATCGGGCTGTAATTCGCCGATTTCCATGGCACCGTGGCGGTCACGCAGATTTCCCGTACCGACGATCATCTTGGGGGCATGTTTTTCGATTGCTTCGGCAAGCTCTGCCGCCTTGCCCTCAATATGGATGCCATCAGCACCCACGCGACCCGCGATGCGCGTATCGTTTAAAATGATCGCCGCCGCACCTTTTTCCTGAATGATTGGCACCACCTTTTGCGCGACGGTCTGAAATGTCGTTTCATTGAGATCGCCCGTATCCAGAATGACGCTTGCGACATCGCCGCCCGAAAGCGCGGATGTCAGCAGTCTCGCCAGTGCATCGCCGTCTGCAAGAGGAGGGGCGACCAGCACGAGGCGGCAGCGTTCTGGGGAAGATTGCGTTTCGGATGTTTTCATGAATCAAGCCTAACGGGACAAACGTGATGGAATTCAGGCAGCGAATGCGTTCTGTTTATCGCAAAGGCGCGCCACACTCTATCTATTTGTTTCCGCATCTTTATGTGATGCAACCGCAAGGTGGTGGATGGAGCGGGCGCGGCGGCTCTGCGATGGGCAGGGCTGGCATTATGTTATCCACTGGAATGAAAGTTGATTGGAACCAACCAGATTGTGCCGAGATTTAAAGCGTATATAGGCCCTGATCACCGATGGTGAATATAACCGGAAGGATCGGGCGTTGTTTCGGCTTTTGGCTGCGACGACATTTCGGAATAAAAGGCATGGCATCTCAATGGTTGTGTCTTTGAACCCAAACAGGTACCAGACACAGGCAGGCTGTTGAATGAACATTGCGACCGCTCACGAAGGAATGCCCGCATCGATCGCGAAAATTCGCGATACACGCATTGACGTGTTTCGCGCACTCGCTTTGTTGACGATTTTCATCAATCATGTGCCGGGTACGATCTATGAGCATTTCACGCACAAGAATCTGGGCTTTTCCGATTCGGCAGAAGCTTTCGTGCTGATTTCGGGCATGGCAGTCGCGCTTGCCTATGGCAATAAATTTGCGCCCGGCAACCAGCTTCTCCTGTCGATGAAGATGTGGCGGCGCGCAGGCGTGCTTTATACGGCGCACCTGATGACGACGCTTGCGACCATCGCGATTTTTGCGGGTGCCGCCATCTTTCTCAAACGCTCGGAACTCTTGACGCAGATTAATATCGGCCCGCTCATCAAGCAGCCGGTCGAGGCTCTGTTCGGTCTGGTCACGCTCGGCCATCAGCTTGGCTATAACAACATCCTGTCGATGTATGCTGTGATGCTGGTCCTGACACCCATGCTGCTATTGCTGGCGCGTATCAGCCTGCCGTTGATGCTGGGCGTTTCAGGCACGGCGTGGTTTTTGTCGGGTCTTTATCATGTCGCGCCGGTCAATTATCCGACCGAAGGGGTTTGGTTCCTCAACCCGCTGTCATGGCAGTTCCTGTTTGCCATCGGCATTGCCGGAGTCATCCATGTGCGCCGCGGCGGGGAGTTGCCAAAGCATCCCATGCTGATCGCGCTTGCCGTCGGCTATCTGATCCTGTCGCTTGCGTGGGTGCGTCTTCCGCTCTGGCATATCGATGCGTCGATGGGACTGCCGATGATCCTGACCGGTTTTGACAAGACATTTCTGTCGGGTCCACGTCTTCTGCATGTTCTGGCCATGGCCTATCTGATTGCGATCGTGCCGACACTCTCAAACATGGCCCGCACCGCACCTGAAAATCCGCTGGCCATTCTCGGCAAACATTCTTTGCCGGTCTTTATTGCCGGCACATTGCTTGCCATGGTTGCGCAGGTCATGAAGCTTGTGAACCCCGGTGGCCTGCCTTATGACACGCTTCTTATTGCAACGGGTATCGTCATGCAGTTCGCGCTTGCCTATTACCTTGAATGGCTGCCGAGCATCGGCTGGGGCAAGAAGGGCGTCGTCGCTGCAAAGCCTGTGGCGGCAAGCGAGGAAAAAGCCAAGCCACAGCTTGGTCCGACAGTGCAACCCCTCTTGCAACGGACTTGAAAAAAAGCCGCCTTCGGGCGGTTTTTTACAATTGGGTAACGTGGAAAATTAACCCTTTATTAATGTTAAGAATGTAGAAACATCCCTATCCAGTTTGACTGGATTCTTACCGAGTGGTTTAGCCACTCTGTTTGACGCCTCCCTGTTAAACTCCTGAGAGCCGCCTTTGCGGCTCTTTTTTTGTCTTCTCCGATGGATGAATGGCATCAGGCTGTTGTTTCCGCCCACGATAATAGGGATCGACCGCTCTCTTTCAGAAATATTAACCGAACGTTAAACATAAACTTGCGCGACAGTGCATGAAGGTGCAGTTTGTCTTGGACTCTTTCGGTGGAGCGGTTCCGTTTCGTCCCTTCTCGTGATCGAAGGGCACTTGTGATTTCGTCCGCATCCATCCTTCAGGATAAAGCGCAGCAATGTGTGGCGCGGGCAAGAGTAAGGTGACGGAGACGTGATGAACGAACAGGGCCAGATGCCGGATAATACGATCAGCCTCGCGCAACGTATGGCTTGTCTGGATTCGTTCAGGCCGGTCTATGCGCAGGGCATGGATATGGTCGAGGAAGCCGCGCATTATCTTGATGGTGATGGTCGGGAAGCGGCGCGTCACCTCACGCACATTGCAGCAACACTTTATACTTCCGAATCGATGCGGCTGACCACACGTCTGATGCAGATTGCATCGTGGCTCCTGCTTGAACGCGCGACGCGCAGTGGTGAAATGAGCGCGCAGCAGATTTCAGCGGAAAAAAGCAAGGTTCGTCTCGATACGCTTTCTGCGGGCGAGGACGCGCCGGGGTGGAATGAACTGCCTGCGGCTTTCAGGGAACTTGTGGATCGCTCGTTGCACTTGCAGGAACGTGTGCGCCGTATGGATCGTGATGGGAATGATGAGGCAGCTGGTCGGAGCAATCCGGTTAGCGATCAGATTGTCTTGCTGAAAACGGCTCTCGGCGCATCCTGAATAGGCAAAATTGTGCCATCGGGCACGATGTTTCTCTTTTGTTCACTTTTCTGCTGTCAAGTAAACCCGTCTGAGGATAGGGTTCACTTATGAAAGAAACGATTCGCATCATTGGTATCGATCCGGGCCTTCGCCGTACCGGCTGGGGCGTTGTCGAATCGCTTGGAAATTCGTTGCATTTTGTGGCGTCGGGGACGGTGACGTCCAATGCCGAGATGGATCTCGCCTCGCGGCTTTGCCAGTTGCATGAAGGCTTGTCGAAGATTCTGCATGATTACATGCCGCATGAAGCGGCGGTCGAGCACACTTTTGTCAACAAGGATGCGACTGCGACGCTGAAACTTGGGCAGGCGCGCGGCATTGCGCTGCTTGCACCGGCACAGGCCGGATTGCCGGTTGCGGAATATGCGCCCAACGCCGTCAAAAAGGCGGTGATCGGGGTCGGGCATGGTGAAAAGCAACAGATTCATATGATGGTCAAGGTTTTGATGCCGCGCGCGACATTCGATACGAGTGACGCCGCAGACGCATTGGCCATTGCCATTTGTCATGCGCATCATCGGCAAAGCATCGTCAGTACACGTCGCATGCAGGCATTATCAGCGGGGTAGACGAAATGATCGGCAAGCTGAAGGGCGTGATCGATGAGATTGCCGAGGATCATGTCATTATCGATGTGCATGGTGTCGGTTATGTTGCTTTTTGCTCGGTGCGCACGCTTGGAAACTTAGGCGGGGCGGGTGAGGCGGCGGTGTTGTTCATCGAAACCTATGTCCGCGAGGACATGATCCGCCTTTATGGCTTTGCCACCCAGCTTGAGCGCGAATGGTTTCGCCTGTTGCAGAATGTGCAGGGCGTTGGTGCCAAGGTGGCTCTGTCCGTGCTGGGCACCCTGTCGCCATCCGAGCTTGCCAATGCGATTGCGCTGCGTGATCTGGATATGGTGTCGCGCGCGCCGGGGGTGGGCAAAAAAGTCGCCGAGCGTATCGTCACCGAACTGAAAAACAAGGCCCCTGCCTTCGCGGGGGAGGCGGGTGGAACGATCGGCCTCAGGCAGGAGCTTGGAGCGGGCGCGGCACCGGCTCCCGTGGCCGATGCGGTATCGGCCCTCGCCAATCTCGGCTATTCACGCGATCAGGCGGCCAATGCGGTGGCGGCGGCCTTGAAGGAAGCGGGCGAGGGGGCCGATTCGGCAAAGCTCATCCGGCTGGGCCTGAAGGAACTGTCGCGGTGAGACGGGAGACATGCTTGTTTGAAATGCGTGTTCATGCGAGGAGAAAGGCATGAGCGACCGCAACCCTCTGATTGATGCCGACAGGCGCGTTGACGAAGACAATACGCTGCGCCCGCAAACGCTTGACGATTTCGTCGGGCAGGCGGCGGCGCGCGCCAATCTGAAAGTGTTTATCGAAGCGGCCAAGGTACGCGGTGAAGCGCTCGATCATGTGCTGTTCGTCGGCCCTCCGGGGCTTGGCAAGACGACTTTGGCGCAAATCATGGCCAAGGAACTCGGTGTCAATTTCCGCTCGACGTCCGGGCCGGTGATTGCCAAGGCGGGTGATCTGGCGGCGCTCCTGACCAATCTCGAAGAGCGCGATGTCCTGTTTATCGATGAAATCCATCGATTAAGCCCGGCGGTCGAGGAAATTCTCTATCCGGCGATGGAGGATTTCCAGCTTGATCTCATTATCGGCGAGGGGCCTGCCGCACGCTCGGTGAAGATCGACCTTGCCAAATTCACGCTTGTCGCGGCGACCACCCGGTTAGGCTTGCTGACGACACCTCTGCGCGACCGTTTCGGCATTCCGGTGCGGCTTAATTTTTATACAGTTGAAGAACTCGAATATATCGTGCGGCGTGGTGCGCGTATCATGCAGATGGGTATTTCTGCCGATGGCGCGCTGGAAGTGGCGCGGCGCTCGCGCGGCACGCCGCGTATTGCAGGACGTCTGTTGCGCCGCGTGCGCGATTTTGCCCTTGTGGCGGGGGCTGATGTCATCGACCGCAAGATTGCCGATGAAGCCCTGTCGCGGCTTGAGGTGGACAATCGCGGTCTTGATCAGCTGGACCGGCGCTATCTCAACATTATCGCACGCAATTTCGGCGGCGGTCCGGTCGGAATCGAAACCATTGCCGCAGGCCTTTCCGAGCCGCGCGACGCAATCGAGGATATTATCGAACCCTATCTCATTCAGCAGGGCTTTTTGCAGCGCACCCCGCGTGGGCGCGTATTGACGGCTGTGGCATGGCAGCATCTCGGCTTGCCCGCACCCGCTGAAATCATTCAGCAATCGCAATATGGCCTGTTTACGGGGGAAGATTGACGATGCAACAGGCACAGATTGCCGGTGAACTTCAGGGCGGCATCCATCGCCTTTTTGCCCGTATCTATTATGCGGATACGGATTTTTCCGGCTTTGTCTATCATGGACGCTATCTCGAATTCTACGAGCGGGGACGTACCGATTTTCTGCGGCTTCAGGATGTGCATCATATCGAGCTTGCCGAAGGTTCCTTGGGCGAGGAAATGGTCTGGGTCGTCCGCCGCATGGAGATCGATTACAAGTCACCCGCCAAAATGGATGATCTCATCCTGATTGAAACCCGTGTCAGCGAGATACGTGGCGCACGGGTTATCATGGCACAGGAAATCAGCTGTGACGGGCGATTATTGTCGCAGGCCCGTGTCGAGGCGGTGATGATTACCAAGGAAGGCCACCCGCGCCGGATTCCCGATGAGTGGCGTGAGACTTTTACCAAGGCAGGATAGCCCTTTTCTGGATCTCTTGGGCAAGGCTTAGTGAATGCTAACCTATCTTTAACCATAATATTCTATTCATCATACTGACGGAATCGGTTGAAAGGGCGGGTTTCAGTGCAGCGCCTTCCTTTCACCAAAATTAACCGTAACAAGCATTGGGGATTTTAAGTTGAAATCCGGCAGGGGCGGTTGCGGTGTGAAGTATTGACCGCCTGTCGGGTGGGCAATGGCTTCACGAAAAGCTGTGCAGGTTTGAAGTCTCTGCTTGCAGGGACTTCATGACGGATTTGCGTTGCCGCCCGGTCGTGTGCCGGGCGTTTGGATTCGAGGACGATGAATCGATGGAAAATGTTGCGTTAGCGGCGCCTGCTGCCGATGTTACCCTCTGGGGCCTGTTCATGCAGGCAAACTGGGTCGTCAAGCTGGTCATGCTTGGTCTTCTGGTGGCTTCTGTCTGGACCTGGGCTATCGTTGTCGACAAGGTCATTGCCTATGGGCGCGCGCGCCGTGCCATCGACCGTTTCGAGCAGGTGTTCTGGTCGGGGCAATCATTGGAAGAACTCTATCGCAATCTCAATGAGCGCCGGACGAGTGGCATGGCCTCGATCTTCATGGCGGCGATGCGCGAATGGAAAAAATCTTTTGAAAAAGGTGCCCGTTCGCCGATCGGCCTGCAAATGCGTATCGACAAGGCCATGGATGTGGCGCTGGCGCGTGAAGGCGACAAGCTTGAATCGCGTCTGGGCTTTCTGGCAACGATTGGTTCGGCGGCCCCCTTTATCGGGTTGTTCGGTACGGTTGTCGGTATCATGACCTCGTTTCAGGCCATTGCAGCGTCGAAAAATACCAATCTTGCCGTTGTCGCTCCCGGTATTGCCGAAGCGCTTCTGGCAACGGCCATCGGCCTTCTCGCCGCAATCCCCGCCGTTATCGCCTATAACAAGCTCTCGGCGGATGCAGGCAAGATCAATGGTCGGCTGGAAGGTTTTGCGGATGAGTTTTCCGCCATACTGTCGCGCCAAATTGATGAGAAGCTGACGCCGCGTAGCTAAAATATGCGGTGAAAAACTTGAGTGAGTTTTCGGGAATCTAGTCATGGGCATGTCGGTCGGAAATCAGGGAATGCACGGAGGCGGTCGCCGCAGGCGCGGACGCAAGAAGGCATTGATGAGTGAAATCAACGTGACGCCGTTCGTTGACGTCATGCTGGTGCTGCTCATCATCTTCATGGTTTCTGCACCGCTGTTGACGGTTGGCGTGCCGATCGATCTGCCTGATACGCAGGCCAAGGCCATGAATGCCGACACGCAGCCGATCACCGTTTCGGTCAATAGCGAAGGCAAGATTTTTTTGCAGGAAACAGAAATTCCAATTGATGAGGTGGTGCCGAAATTACAGGCCATCGCCAAGACGGGCTATGAAGAGCGCATTTTCGTGCGTGGTGACAAGGCTGCCGATTATGGCACCGTCATGAAAGTCATGGCCCGCATTTCCGCCGCCGGTTTCAAGAATATCGGCCTTGTGACCCTCCAGGAGCAGGATAGCTGACGCCATCATGAAGGCTGGCCTGACATCTTCTGTAGCCCTCCATACCATCGTTATTGCGCTGGGGCTCTTTTCCTTCTCCTCGCCGAAGGCATTCGACGTGCAGGATTCGGAGTCGTTTCCGGTCGACATCGTTCCGATCGAATCGATTACCCAGATCCAGCAGGGCGACAAAAAAGCGCCTATTAAAGAAAAGTCGGAACCTGTTCCGACGAAAAAGCCGCAGACAGTGCCGGATGCGCAGGAGTTTGGTGATCAGAACGTTGATAGCCAGACACCGCCGACACCTGACACTAAGGCAAAGCCGATTGAAGCGGCTGAGGAACCTAAAGCGCAGCCGGAGCCGGTCAAAAAGCCGGAACCGAAGCCTGATCCAAAACCTGAGCCTAAGCCGCAAGACAAGCCAACGCCGGTTCCTGCG
>JAATGD010000365.1 GCA_015654965.1 Hyphomicrobiales bacterium | reverse complement strand
TTTATTTTATTATTATCCATCAACAGGACCCCATATTCCATACTACGACAATAAAAACACAAAAAAACACGATGATTATTTTTTCTGAGAGAATAATTTCTTCAGAAACTGATTTTTATCAGAGTGTTTTATTTGAGGATTGATAAGCAATCGGACATACGAAGTTCTTAAAAACTTCGCTTCAAGTCATCGATCGCAAATAACAGGCATCTGGAGAAATGCGCTAAAGCTTGATGCAAGCCAAGGCAGCATGAATCTTTATAAATTCTATTTATAAAGATAAGAGGGTTGACCGCCAAAAGGGGTCCCTTAGCATAAGAAAAATATAAAAAGGTTAGTCCTGTAAAATACAGGTTTTTGGGCATTCTGAACAAAAGAAATGGGCGTTTTCATGGAACGACAAAACCGACCCCTATTGTCAAGCTTCATGCATAAATAATAAAAAATGAAGACATAGATGTCCCATGCATTCGTATGATTTTTTTCTAAGAGTGTTTGGAAAAACAAGAAAATGAGAATTGGCTATGCACGAGTATCGACAGAAGAACAAAGACTTGATCTTCAACTCAAAGCACTCAAGAATGCCGGCTGTGACGAGATAATCACCGATCACGGAATCTCTGGAAGTACATTCAACCGTCAGGGACTTGATGACGTTTTAGCTTCACTGCAACGCGGTGATACCTTTGTTGTATGGCGGCTTGACAGACTTGGCCGCTCACTGGTGAAGCTTGTGGAATTCATGAATGAGCTGGGAAGACGTGGCGTAGAATTCCAGTCGCTGACGGAGAATATCGACACACGCTCATCGGGCGGCAGGCTCATGTTTCATATGCTGGCTGCCTTGGCTGAGTTCGAGCGCTCCCTCATCAGCGAGCGCACCCGTGCGGGCATGCAGGCAGCCAAAGATCGCGGAAAACATGTGGGAAGGCCAAAGAGGCTCAATCAGAGCCAGAGAATGGAAATCCGCAAGGCCGTGTTTGAAAACAAGGAATCGGTCAGGGACCTCGCCGACAAATATAAAGTGTCGGACCGAAGCATCCAGAGGGTGTTGGGCTGCGCCAAGAAAAGCTCGTAAAAACCGATCATGCAAGCCTGCTGCAAACGAAGCTCTATATGCGCATATTCATGAATTTGACGATTTTGATAAAGATTTTTGGTGGAGCCAAGCGGGATCGAACCGCTGACCTCCTGCATGCCATGCAGGCGCTCTCCCAGCTGAGCTATGGCCCCATCAGACCTCTTGCGAGGTGGGTCAGGCGAAGCTTTCCACCCGATGTGGCGGCTTCTTAAATGGCGTTCACCAGAAGATCAAGCGCTAAATCGCAACTCTCTCATTATCATGCAAAAAAATTTGCCGCTCTACGCCACTTTCACGAAAGCGCTATGAAAAAGCCGCCCCGAAGGAGCGGCTTTTCAAATCCATGATGATCAAGCGCCAATCAGACTTCGTCGTCGTCACCACCGACGCCACCGCCCAGGATGCCCGAGACGTCATCGTCCTCATCTTCCTCTTCTTCGAGGAAGCTGTCGTCATCGTCATCGCCAAGATCGACATCGTCGTCATCGATATCCGGCAGATCGTCGCCACCCTTGGTTTCGTCGTCCGCATCCTCAAGGGAAACGAATTCCGGCTTTTCGAGTGCCGTATCCACTTCTTCCTCTTCCGTCTCCTCTTCGACAACACGGGCTTCAGCCGTCGCGTCAAAATAGGAACGGGGATAGGAAATACCCGTATAGGGCGAAACAATCGGGTCACGATTGAGATCGTAGAACTTCTTGCCCGTTTCCGGGTCTATGCGCTTGGTACCAAGTTCAGCTTTTGCCACGTTGAGCCTCGTGCGTTTAATCCACTGTCGTGCCAAAGGCACTCCACGTCTCATGTATGATGTTGTTCGGTCCATAAACGTAATTTGGCGCATTTGTCAAAGCGAAAGACTCCGAACAGGGCAAGACTCTGTCATATAGGCCGATTGAAGCGCGTATTGGCGGATGACCCCACCATTATCCTATGCTAGGGAGCTAGCGCTTATCTCTCAATCTGCGCGCTAACGCGCCAAAAATGCGACAGTGAAAATCCATGTCCCATTCCACGACCCTGAAACCCGCAACCGCTCACCGATCCGAGGCGCTTTCAGGCGATATCCGCATTCCGGGCGACAAGTCCATCTCCCATCGTTCCTTCATGTTTGGCGGTCTGGCTTCGGGCGAAACCCGCATCACCGGCCTGCTGGAAGGCGAAGACGTCATCAATACCGGACGCGCCATGCAGGCCATGGGCGCGAAAATCCGCAAGGACGATGATGTCTGGATCATCAATGGTGTGGGCAATGGCTGCCTGCTCGAGCCGGAAATGCCGCTCGATTTCGGCAATGCCGGTACCGGCGCACGCCTGACCATGGGCCTTGTCGGCACCTATGACATGACGGTCGCCTTTATTGGCGACGCCTCGCTGTCGCGCCGCCCGATGGGCCGCGTGCTCGACCCGTTGCGGCAGATGGGCGTGCAGGTCAAGGCCAATGAGGGCGACCGCATGCCCCTTACCCTTGTCGGACCCGCTATTGCCAACCCCATCACCTATCGCGTGCCGATGGCTTCCGCACAGGTCAAATCGGCCGTGCTTCTCGCGGGGCTTAACACGCCGGGTGTGACAACCGTCGTTGAGCCGGTCATGACCCGCGATCACACCGAAAAAATGTTGCAGGGGTTTGGTGCCGATCTGAGCGTCGAAACAGACAAGGACGGCGTGCGTCATATCCGCATCACCGGACAGGGAACGCTCACCGGACAGGTGATCGATGTTCCCGGCGATCCGTCTTCGACCGCCTTTCCACTGGTTGCGGCGCTTCTGGTCGAAGGTTCGGATGTCACCATCCACAACGTGCTGATGAACCCGACCCGCACCGGCCTTATCCTCACATTGCAGGAAATGGGTGCGGATATCGAAGTCATGAACCCGCGTCTGGCCGGAGGCGAAGATGTGGCCGATCTGCGGGTGAAATCGTCAAACCTCAAGGGTGTTGTGGTGCCACCCGAACGCGCGCCATCGATGATCGATGAATATCCGGTTCTGGCCATTGCCGCATCTTTTGCGCAAGGCGAGACGATCATGGATGGTCTTGATGAATTGCGCGTCAAGGAATCGGACCGTCTGGCAGCGGTTGCGCGCGGCCTTGAAGCCAATGGCGTCGATTGCACGGAAGGGGAAATGTCATTGACCGTGCGCGGTCGTCCGGGCGGAAAAGGCATTGGTGGCGGCAAGGTCGAAACCCACCTCGACCACCGCATCGCCATGAGCTTCCTCGTCATGGGACTTGCATCGGAAAAGCCGGTGACGGTCGATGACAGCGCCATTATCGCCACCTCCTTCCCGGAATTCATGGATATGATGGCGGGACTGGGGGCCAGGATCGAACAAGGCGAGGGTGAATGAAACCCTTCATCGTCGCAATCGATGGACCGGCAGCGTCCGGCAAGGGAACTCTTGCCCGGCGCATCGCCACCCATTACGGCATTCCGCATCTCGATACCGGCCTCACCTATCGTGCGGTGGCAAAGGACCTGCTCGACAAGGACCTGCCGCTCGATGATGAGGCGGTCGCCGCAAAGGCAGCGCTCGATCTCGATTTGCAGGCCATGGACAAGGCGGTGCTGTCCGCCCATGAAATCGGTGAAGCCGCATCGAAAGTCGCCGTGATGCCAGCCGTGCGGCGCGCACTTGTCGAGGCGCAGCGCAATTTCGCCAATAGCCTTCCGGCAAGCGTTCTCGACGGGCGCGATATCGGCACGGTCGTATGCCCCGAAGCCGAGATAAAGCTCTTCGTCACCGCCTCCGCGCAGGTGCGTGCCGAGCGTCGTTATGACGAGATTATTGGCAAAGGCGAGACGGCTGATTTCGCAGCCATTCTGGCCGATCTTCAAAAACGCGACGAGCGCGACATGAACCGCAGCGATTCGCCCTTGAAGCCCGCGCAAGACGCCCACTTGCTAGATACGAGCGAAATGAGTATAGAAGCAGCATTTCTGGCGGCGAAAACGCGCATTGATGCGGCTTTGTTGCGCCATAAGGCATGATTGACGGCTTTGAAAACCGCATAATTGCCCGAAATGCTCGATATCATACAGAACAAGCCTGTAATGGCTGTTCTGGAACAAGTTAAATTCGACTTCGTGTTCCACGCGCCGGTTGTCTTAAAAGACGGGACCGAGGTCGGATATGTCAAACACCAACCCCCGGCGCCGCATCCGATGTGGTTTCATTCCCGGATGCATCAGGAGTATTCATGTCAGAATTCAACCCCTCGCTTGCGGATTTCGAGTCGCTGCTCGCCGAATCCTTCGCAACCAATGATCTTGCCGAAGGCTACGTCGTCAAGGGCCGTATCGTTGCCATCGAAAAAGACATGGCCATCATCGATGCCGGTCTGAAAGTCGAAGGCCGCGTGCCGCTGAAGGAATTCGGCGCCAAGGGCAAAGACGGCTCGATGAAGCCGGGCGACGAAGTGGAAGTCTATGTCGAGCGCATCGAAAACGCTCTCGGCGAAGCTGTCCTTTCGCGTGAAAAAGCACGTCGCGAAGAAAGCTGGGTCAAGCTCGAGCAGAAATTCGCCAATGGCGAGCGCGTCGATGGCGTCATCTTCAATCAGGTCAAGGGTGGCTTCA
>JAATGD010000360.1 GCA_015654965.1 Hyphomicrobiales bacterium | reverse complement strand
TGATTTTCCATAAGTGATTATTTTTTGTGCGGCTTGGATTTGAGTCCAAGCGTTATGCAAAAAATCACCCATCTTGCTTGACAGGTGTCAAAGGCCGGAGTCAAGATGGCGCATCGATATATCGGTATATTGCTGTCCGATGTGATCGCGAAGTGACGTCTGCAAGTAACAAAAATCCATAAGGGGAACTTCATGCGACGACTGCTTTCTGCCTCTTTTGCTGTTTTTCTGACGAAGACTGCCGCCTTTGCCCAGGCCACACCGGGTGGCAAGCTGAACCTGATCGTTCAGCCTGAGCCGCCAAGCGTCATGGTCGGCATCACCACGAATGGCCCGGCTCTGCTGGTTGGCGGCAATATTTACGAGAGCCTGCTGCGCTACGACGAAAACCTCAAACCCATGCCGTCTCTGGCCAGGTCATGGACGGTTTCCAATGACGGATTGACCTATACATTCGTGTTGCAGGACGGTGTGAAGTGGCATGATGGCAAGCCGCTGACCGCGGCCGACGTGCTGTTTTCCGTCAATGACTTTCTGTTGAAGATGCAGCCGCGCCATCGCAATCTGATGAGCCATGTGGAAAGCGTGACCGCTCCAGACGACAAGACCGTTGTCTTCAAGCTCAAACAGCCGTTTGAAGCTTTTATCCGTGGTCTTTCCTTCTATACGATGCCCATTCTGCCGAAACATGTCTATGAAGGCACCGATTACGCCACCAATCCGGCAAACGACAAACCCGTCGGCACCGGTCCGTTCAAGTTCAACGAATGGAAGCGTGGCAGCTATATTCACCTCGTGAAGAACCCGGATTATTATGTGCAGGGTAAGCCCTATCTGGACGAGCTTTATTATCAGGTCATTCCCGATGGTGCGTCGCGCTCGGTAGCCTATGAGACGGGTAATATCGACGTCGTGCCGGGCGGTTCGGTCGAAAATTTCGATATTCCACGGCTGCGGGAGTTACTGAATACCTGCACCACGGAAAAGGGCTGGGAATATTTTGCGCCGCTCTCATGGCTTTGGCTCAACAATCGCAAGCCGCCGATGGATAATGTGAAATTCCGTCAGGCGGTGATGTATGCGCTCGACCGCGAATTCGCCAGGGAGGTCCTGTGGAACGGCTATGGCAAGGTGGCGACCGGTCCGCTTTCTTCAAAACTGCCCTTTTACAAGGATGTAGCGCCAACCTATGCCCATGATGCCGACAAGGCGAAGGCGCTGCTCAAGGAAATCGGCTATGACGGCAAGCCGCTGAAGCTTCTGCCACTGCCCTATGGCGAGACATGGCAGCGCTGGGCGGAAGCCGTCAAGCAGAACCTCGACGATGTCGGTATTCCCATCGAAATCGAATCCACGGATGTCGCTGGCTGGAACCAGCGCACGTCCAATTGGGAATATGACATAGCCTTCACCTATCTCTACCAGAACGGTGATCCTGCAATCGGCGTGGACCGCAATTACAAGACCTCGCAGATCGCCAAAGGCAATCCCTTCAACAATGTCGAGGGCTATTCCAATCCCGAGCTCGACAAGTTGTTCGATGAGGCGGCCGTCGCCTATCCGGCCGAGAAGCGTCAGGAACTCTATGATCAGGCTCAGGCCAGGCTTCAGGAGGACGTGCCGGTCGCATGGCTACTCGAACTCGGCTTCCCGACGATCTATAATTGCAAGGTTCAGGATCTGGTGACTACCGCTTCCGGTCTGCCGGAATCCATGCGCGACACTTGGATCAAGAAGTAAGCGATCAAGAAGTAAGCCGACATCAGGCGGAGCCTGTTTCCGCCTGGCCCATCCCGGACCTGAAAATCTAGTCGGAGCTATGCTCATGCTGAGATTTATTTCGGAGCGACTGCTCAAGGCAGTCGTGATCCTGATCTGCATTACCGTGCTCAACTTCTTCCTCATCCATGCGGCACCGGGCGATCCGGCTGCGGTCATGGCAGGCGAGGCGGGGGATGCCGATCCCGCCTTCCTGCAACAGCTCAGGGAGCGTTTTGGTCTCGACAAGCCGCTTCATGTGCAATTGTGGATTTATGTCTCCTCGGTGCTCCAACTTGATCTCGGTTATTCCTATCGCCAGCAATTGCCGGTGCTTGAGTTGATCGGAGAGCGCTTGCCCGCAACCTTGCTTCTGTCCTTCTCGGCTTTTGTCATTTCACTGGGCCTCGGTGTGGCAGCAGGCGCTTTTGCTTCTGCCCGGCAAGGAAAATGGGCCGACACGATCATCTCGTTGGTCGCACTTATCTTCTATGCGACACCCCTGTTCTGGCTTGCGCTGATGGGCGTGCTACTGTTTTCCGTCCAGCTCGGCTGGCTACCGGGGTTCGGCTATGAAACTGTGGGTGCCAATTACACTGGCCTGAGCCGTGCCTTCGATATTTTCCTGCATCTGATCCTGCCCGCAATGACGTTGGGGCTGTTTTTCATGGCAGTTTATGCCCGCATGACGCGCGCCTCGATGCTTGAAGTCAACATGATGGATTTCGTCAAGACGGCCAAGGCCAAGGGGCTGCGCCCCGGCGTCATCCAGCGCCGCCATGTGCTGCGTAACGCCCTTCTGCCGGTCGTCACCCTTGCCGGTTTGCAGGCGGGGCAACTGGTAGGGGGGGCGGTCCTCATCGAGACAGTCTTCGCATGGCCGGGCATCGGTCGGCTGATGTTCGATGCCCTGTCGCAGCGTGACTACAATCTGCTGCTCGGGGTCTTTGTCGTTTCGGCGGCGATGGTGCTGCTCTTCAATCTTATCACCGACGTACTTTACCGCCTCGTCGATCCGCGCATCAGGGTGATGTCATGAAGGATTTCTGGAAACGTTTTTCGCGCAATCGCGGTGCCGTGGTCGGTCTGGTCATTCTTCTGCTCGTCGTTGCTCTCTCGATCATCGCACCATTCATCTTCACCAAGTCGCCTTGGGCGATGGTGCAGCGGCCATTTATTCCGCCCTTCACCATGGACGCTTTTTTGCTCGGCACCGACCCGATGGGGCGCGACCTTGCCGCCGGTCTCGCGCACGGGGCGCGGGTTTCACTGCTGGTCGGTCTTGTCTCGACCGTTGTCTCGCTGCTGATCGGCATTCCGATCGGCGCCCTTGCCGGCTATTTCGGCGGCTGGGTGGATGACGTGCTGATGCGCTTTACCGAATTCTTCCAGAGCGTGCCGAGCTTTGCGCTTGCCGTGGTGCTGGTGGCGATTTTCCAGCCCAGCATCACCTCGATCGTCATCTCGATCGCGGTCGTTTCCTGGCCACCGGTGGCCCGCCTGCTGCGCGGCGAGGTGATGTCGCTACGCTCGCGCGAATTCGTCGAGGCGGCTGTGCTTTCAGGACAGACGCATGCGACGATCATCTGGCGCCAGATTCTGCCCAATACGCTGTCTCCGATCATCGTGCTCGCATCGATGATGGTGGCGGCGGCGATCCTGATCGAAAGCTCGCTGGCGTTTTTGGGACTGGGGGACCGCAACGTGATGTCATGGGGCTATATCATCGGTGCCGGTCGCACGGTTATCCGGCAGGCCTGGTGGGTCAGCTTTTTTCCCGGTGTTGCGATCCTTCTGACTGTGCTTGCGCTCAATCTCGTCGGCGAAGGACTGAACGATGCCCTCAATCCGCGCCTTGCGCGCAAGGGGAGGTAACCATGGCAGACATGATCGACACCAATGCCGTGACATCCGACGAAATCGCTGCCGCGGTCATCCATCCGGGTGCGCTGAAAGAGGAGGGGAGGGGCGAACCGGTCGTCCATATCGACCGACTGAGCATCGCACTACCTGACGGCGCTGATCGCCCCTATGCGGTCGACCGCGTCAGCTTCAAGCTCTTTCCCGGCGAGATGCT
>JAATGD010000395.1 GCA_015654965.1 Hyphomicrobiales bacterium | reverse complement strand
GCCCTTGCCGGTGATCACCATGACATGGCGCAATCCACGCCCATGGGCGCTCAGCAGGAAATGATAGAGCAGTTCATAGGCGTCATTCTGTGTCAGTCCGTGCAGATCGATGCGCGCCTCGATATCCAGCCGCCCTTTGGAAATCTTGCGATGGGTCGGCCTGTCCAGAGGCTGGATCTGCATGTCCTTGCGCGAAACGGGCTTATTTTTGGGTTGCGGCGCTTCGTTTGTTGTCAAAACACGCTTGGCAGGCTTTTTATCAAACTCTTGTGCCATCACGGATTTGAAATCAGGAAATTCCTCGACCTCAATTTTTTTCCGACCAAGCGGTTTTGCAGTCTTTGCGACCGTTTCCCAGAGAATGCGATCTTCCTGACGCAGATAATCTTTTGCCTTATCCCGCGCCATGATCATGCCCTCAACAATCCACGCGGCACGAGCGCATAAAAATCGGCATTGTTCTTGATGCTACCCGCAATTTCACCCGCCGCATCGCCAGAACCCGCAAAAAGATCGCCGCGGGCCGGCCCGACAATTGCCGTTCCGGTATCCTGCGCAATCATCAGCCGCGCAAATGGCGCATCGTCAAATGCAGTGACAGTTGGCGCATGAACATGGATCGGTGTGCCGAATGTGTGCAGCAACCGGTCAACGGCCAGAGAGCGTCCGGACGTCAATGGTACCTTGGCGGCCGCGATCTGTCCAAGTTCGGGATCATCGACTGCGGCTTGGCGGAAGAAAATATAGGAGCGGTTTTGCCAGATAAGATCATCGGCGCGTTCAGGATGTTTTTTCAGCCATAAACGGATGGATTGCATCGAGATTTGATCAGCCGGAATTTCGCCTTGCGCCACTAGAATGCGTCCGATGCCGGTAAAGGGATGGCCGGTTTTGGCGGCATAGGTGAGGCGCATAAGAGTGCCATCGCTCAATTTCAGCCGTGCAGCACCCTGCACATGGGCAAAAAAGGCATCGACCCGATCAGTCACATAGGCAATTTCCAGCCCTCGCCCGGCAAGACTGCCCTGTTCGATTGCCGCGCGATCATCATATTCGACCAAGCCGTCCGGTGTCTGACGCGCAAAGGCAAACGAGGGGTCAAAACCTTGAGGACGATTTTCATCCGTCACCTTGGCGAGATCATCCGGTTTTTTCAGAAACGGAACTGTAAAATGCGCGTCAGGGGTGCGGGAGGCTTCGATTTCCGGCTCGTAGAAGGCTGTGACAAAGCCTTGTGCCTCTATGCGACAGGGCAGAAAATGCTCTTCAAAGAAAGCGCGCGCCTGCAAAATATCGGGGTTTTCAAGCGCGAGAGCCGCAGAAAAAGCAGGCTGTAACGCCTCAAAACCGATGCCGAGGCTGCCGCTTTTATAAGTATGATTTTGCGCATAATCGGCGGAACGGCAGAACGCGGAAAAGGCCGCAGCCTGATCGTCCCGGTTCCAGCCGGGACAATCAGTAAATCCTATTGGCCTGAAAATCTGGCCCAAACCTGTCACGCGCGCCAATCCGGTTCAAAGAAAAAGACTGTCGCACCATGATGGACAGCCCGTTGATTTTACAGCATAATCCGACCGGAGTGAAACGAGGATCGAAAGATTATGCTTAGAAAAAGCGATTAGAACACCGATCTGATGTAATCAGATCGGTGTTCTAATCGTCGGCTTCTGTTGCGACAAGCTTCCAGTTGGGGTCACGCGAACGCGTATCGCGGGCAAAAGTCCACAGGTCCTTGATCTCGACCACATTTTCCGGGTCGCCGTCGATCAGTTTTTCATCCTTGTCGAAGGTGGAGGAAATCATCTGGCTGACGATATGGATCGTCACATGCGCTTCCGTGCCCTTCATCTCGGCAGAGGTGATGTCGGCCTTCTCGATACCGACAAAAGAAGAACGCACCGTTTCGCCGCGCTGCTCGCGTTCATCGATTGCGGCAACGAAACCTTCATAGACTTCTTTAGAGAGAAGGTTTTTCAGCGTCTTGCGATCGCCATTGGCAAAAGCCACCACGATCATTTCATAGGCGACCTTGACGCCCTCCACGAAACGGGCAGGCTCAAAGCTGGAATCGGCTCCATAAATCGCACGAAGGCCATCATTGACGGGCGTTCCCACTGGCGCGATCTTGTCAAAGGACGCAAAGTCGTTTTCAGCGGTGCGCCGGGGCAGGGAGACGACATTATCCTTCTCGGCAGTCGTGGCAACCCCGTCGGCACTGCGCGCGGACGTATAGGGATCGAAAGGTGGCTTTTCACTTCCAGTGCGACGACCGAGAACATTTCTCAACTGGAGAAAAATGATCACCGCTACGATGAAAAAGAAAATCGTGCCCAAGTCGAAAAATTCCATACCGCCTGCCATCAATTGACGAAAAGGGCATCATACCCTTTCCGGTCGTGAATTATTACATCATACATATAGATCGGCTTTCCCGATCATTCAAATCCTGATCGTGCATACCTATTTGATAAATCGTCAGACTGCAAAAATTTAACCGGAATAAAACGACGTTTGACTGAATTATGATGGAAATATTGGCGCAAACCAAGGATCAGGATAGATCAAATTGCGCTCTAAAAATGTCCCGAACCATAAAAAGCTGCATTTTCGCTATAATGGTTCTGAAACAAAACGTCACGAAAGGCCTTGATACACGTGTCCTCTTCTCTCGCTCCACTTGCGCTTCTGGCGATGCCCTTTATCGAGATTGCCGGTTTTGTCATCGTCGGCAGCCATATTGGCGTGTTGGCAACGCTGGGTCTGGTGATTTTGAGCGCCATGCTCGGATTTTTCCTGCTGCGCGCCCAGGGCATCGGGCTTTTGCAAAGGATGCGCACGGAAAGTGCCGCAGGCCGCGTTCCCGATCGCGAAATGGTGCATGGCGCCATGCTGGTACTTGCCGCCATCATGCTGATCGTGCCGGGTTTTGTGACCAGCCTTTTTGGCATTCTGCTTTTTGTGCCCTTCATCCGGGACCTTGTCTGGAACAGGTTTTTGCGCGGGCGGATGGTGGTTGCCACATCGACGCATTATTCACGCGGTTACAAGGAATCATATCGCCCGGTTCAGGATCATGTGATCGACCTCGACCCGGAAGATTACAGCAGTAAACCCAATGAAAATTCGCCATGGAAAGGCAAGAATTCCGATCAGTGAGATCGGCCTTTACCCAAAAAGCGTTTCTTGCCTCATGCGCGCGCACATGCTAGCCGTGCTTGCAGTCTCTGGGGACCCAATTCAATTTTAGAGAAGAAGGCATAGCGATCATGAGCGATCAAGCCGCTGCGGGCGAAGTCAAGAATGGAAACGGCGCAACCGCCGCACCAGCTCTCAATATTCTGGCCCAATATGTAAAGGACCTGTCGTTTGAAAGCCCGGGCGCGCCGCTGTCGCTGCGTCCACGCGAAAAGGCACCGTCCATCAACATCAATGTCAACGTCAATGCCAATCCGCTCTCGGAAACCGATTTCGACGTTGTTCTGACCCTTGAAGCCAAGGCTGTTGACGGCAAGGACGTGCTGTT
>JAATGD010000281.1 GCA_015654965.1 Hyphomicrobiales bacterium | reverse complement strand
CCCAACCGCCCCTATTGGCGCGATGCGCAAACTGTCTGAAAAATGTGGATGGAACCTGAAAGACGTCGATCTGTTTGAAATCAACGAGGCTTTTGCCGTCGTCGCCATGGCCGCCATGCGTGACCTCGACCTTCCCCATGACAAGGTCAATATTCATGGCGGTGCATGCGCATTGGGGCATCCTATCGGCGCGTCTGGCGCACGCATTCTGGTCACGCTTCTTGCATCGCTTCAAACGCATGGACTGAAACAAGGCATGGCCAGTATCTGCATTGGTGGTGGCGAAGCCACTGCTGTTGCCATCGAAAGGATTATTTGATGTGGCATCCGGCTTGTTCACACTTCTAGACAATGTCGTAGCAATCCCAAAAAACGCCTTGGCAAGGGACCGCTTTCAGGCATGCCCATTGTCCTGAAAATTCTCAGCCCGTCGGCATTGTTATGATCGATGCGGTAAATGGCAGCAAGAAACTGCTGGGAAAAGCATAAAAATGTCCCGCACTCGGCAAAGCGCGGGACATCATCCTGTTAACGATAAACGATACCGCCATCGGTCAGGATCGCCTGTCCTGTGATGTAATCTGAATCGGGACTAGACAAGAACGATACGAGAGAAGCAACATCTTCCGGTGTCTGGGCACGCCCGAGCGCGATGCCATCGACATATTTCTTGTAGGTTTCACCTTTCGCGGCACCCGTAATCTCTGCGAAACGTTCGTCGATTTCCACCCACATATCGGTGCCGACGATGCCGGGACAATAGGCATTCACGGTAATGCCCGCGCTTGCATATTCCTTCGCCGCGGCCTGCGTCAGCGCACGCACGGCAAACTTCGTTGCCGAATAGACGCCAAGCATTGCAAAGCCGTCATGACCTGCAATAGAGGAAGCATTGATGATCTTGCCCTTTTGCTTGCGCGCCTTGAACTTGGCTGCCGCAGCCTGAATACCCCAGAGTACACCATTGACATTGATCTGGAAAATGCGGTCCACCTCTTCCGGTTTTACATCTGAAATCGGCTGAACTTGCGCAATACCGGCATTGTTGACGATAACGTCTAAACCGCCCAGTTCCTTTTCCGCATGATCAATGGCTGCATATACATCGTCACGCTTACTCACATCGGCGGAGAAAGTCGATGCCTTGCGTCCGAGGCCCTCTATCTCCTTGCGAACGCCCTCAAGCTTGTCCGCCTTGAGATCGACCAGTGCAATATCGAAACCGTCCTTTGCGAGCCTGAGGGCAATCCCGCGTCCAATGCCCTGTGCAGCACCTGTGACGAGGGCAACCTTACCATTTGCCGACATGTCTCATTCCTTCCTTCATATTGATGAATGACAATGTAATGCATTGTAGTAACGATATGGGGAATATCGCCCATGCCTATCAATCGGCTTCAACAGGATAATTTCATTGATCAGAATCAATTTTAGCTTCATTTCTGACGCAATCACAATGGCAATTAATAGGTGTTTGTTCGGCGCATAAAACCTCTGGTTTACCCGATATATTCGTAATATAAGGCCGCTTGGGATTTCATGCCCGCCATCTCGATTGAGTGGTCAAAAAACGGAAAACTTATGAACATCGAGAATGTCCTGACCGACAAGGCCAGTATCTTCGATCTGGCACCGATCTCTCTTTGGCTGGAGGACTATAGCGGTCTTCGCAGGCAATTTGATGCGTGGCGTTCAGAAGGCATCACCGATCTCAAAGCCTTCCTGACGGAAGATACCAGTCGTCTACGTATCTGTACGAGTCACATCCGGGTGCTGAAGGTCAACCGCCGGACGCTCATGATGTTTGAGGCCAACGATATCGATCATCTTGTCACCAATCTGCAACGTGTGTTCCGTGACGACATGCTCGAGCCGCATATCGACGAAATGGTGCAGCTTTGGAACGGTGGCAATACCTTCACGAGCAATACCATCAACTATTCACTGACCGGCAAGCGGCTCGATATTCAACTCAAGGGTATTGTGCTACCGGGGCATGAAGACAGTTGGGATCGCGTGCTGCTTTCCATTGAGGATGTGACGGCGCGTGAGGATGCATTGCGCCAACAGGATCGCCTCAAACGCCGTGCGCAGGGACTGTTCGAACATTCTCCGGTTTCACTGTGGGTGGAGGATTTCAGCCGCATCAAGGAAATGATGGACGATGTGCGTCAGCGCGGGATTGTGGATTTTCGCATATTCACCGATGTTCACCCTGAATTCGTGCGCCAGTGCATGAGCGAAATCCGGGTCCTTGATGTCAATAACGAGACGCTGGAACTGTTTATTGCACCGGACAAACCAACCCTCATGCAGAATTTGCCACAAATATTCCGTGGCGAAATGGAAAATCATTTTCGCGAACAATTGATCGATCTGTGGAACGGCATTCTTTTCCAGCGTCGCGAAGTGGTCAATTATGCGCTCGACGGAACGGAACGCCATGTCCTGCTGCAATTTTCCATACTGGCCGGATATGAACGTGACTGGTCGCTCGTTCAGGTTGCTCTGACAGATATTACCGCACGCAAGAAGGCCGAGGCCTATCTCGAATATCTTGGCAAGCACGATGTGCTGACCAAACTGCACAATCGCGCCTTCTATGTTGACGAGTTGAACCGGCTGGAGCGCAAGAACCATAACCCTGTCTCGGTCATCATTATCGATCTGAATGGCCTGAAGGAGGCCAATGATCAATGGGGGCACGCTTCAGGTGATGCCCTGCTGCGCCGGATCGGTGAAGTTTTGAACGAAGCCGTTACATTGCCCGGACATGCCGCCCGTATCGGTGGCGACGAATTTGCAATCCTGCTGCCTTATGTGGACGTGCGCGGCGCGGAAGCAATGGTGGAAGACATCATCAGGCTGGTTGAAATCAACAATCAGTATTATTCTCAATTGCCGCTCGATCTTTCCATCGGTACGGCGACCAGCCAGCCGGGTGAAAACCTTGAATCCGTCGTCAAGCGTGCGGACCTCCTGATGTATGAGCATAAGCGCCAACAATATTCAGCTAACGGCAGACGGAACTGAACAAAAAGAAGCGGATATACTATTGCGCAAATTTGATGACCGACTTGCCGCGTGTGAGATCGCTCACGAGCCGCGATATCTCATCTTGAGCTGCAACAGGTATGGCTCCTGAAATATCCACACCCTTTGCACCAAAATGTTCCTGTGCAATCGTCACGTTTTCAATTCCGTTCAGGCGTGCTTTCAGCAGAGCATGATCGGAGAAGTCACAGGCGAAGGCAAAGCCGATCAACGGGATGACTTCGGTTTTTTCCGCTTGCCGCAGGCAGAAGGCGGCGGTCCTGCCATAAGCGCGCATCAAGCCCCCTGCCCCAAGCAATATACCCCCGAACCACCGCGTGACCAGCACAACGATATTATCGAGTTTCTGGCCGTCGATGGCTTGCAGGATCGGCTTTCCTGCCGTCCCACTTGGTTCGCCCGCATCGTTGAAACGGTAATTCTGCCCCATGCGCCAGGCCCAGCAGTTATGGGTCGCCGCCGGATCGGAATGCTCAGCCAAAAAATCTTTGGCTGCCTGTTCGCTGGCAACTGGCGCGGCAATAGCCAGAAAACGGCTTTTTTTGATTTCCTGGCTAAAGGTCTCGATGCGGCTGATCGTGAACATGGCATTCCTGCAAAAGTTATCTTGCGGCCTAACATTTTCTTTTGCGCCTGACGACCCTCTTCACAAACAAAAACGGCGCCCGAAGGCGCCGTTTTCTTGTCTTGTACAGGCTTATGCCGCGCTCGACTTACCGCTCTTTTCAAAACGCTTGCGCTCGTTTGGATCGAGGTAGAGCTTGCGCAGGCGGATCGACTTCGGCGTCACTTCCACCAGTTCGTCGTCCTGAATCCACGACAGCGCACGCTCCAGCGTCATCTTGATCGGCGGGGTCAGCTTCACGGCCTCATCCTTGCCGGCGGCGCGGATATTGGTCAGCTTCTTGCCCTTGAGCACGTTGACTTCCAGATCGTTG
>JAATGD010000101.1 GCA_015654965.1 Hyphomicrobiales bacterium | reverse complement strand
TGAGGAATAGGTAATGGACGCCGCAAACCCGGAACTGACGCAAACAGAAGAGGATGACGCGCCGGACGCCTATGTTGCACTCATCCGCCGCCGTCGGTTGATCCTGTCTGGACTGACGCTTCTGCTGTGCCTCTCGTTTATGCTCGACCTTGCCAATGGACCCGCAGGTCTAGGGATCAGGCAGGCGCTCGACGCGCTGTTCGATAATGACGGCGCCAGTCGTGCGCAGGGTATCATCATGTGGCAGGTGCGTCTGCCACAGGCATTGACCGCCATTCTGGTTGGCGCATCGCTCTCGCTTGCAGGGGCGGAAATGCAGACCATTCTCGATAATCCTCTGGCCAGTCCCTTTACGCTTGGCGTTTCTTCCGCCGCCTCCTTGGGGGCCGCACTGGCATTCATTCTGGGCGTCAGCCTGCCGGGGATTTCCGCCGCATGGCTCGTGCCGGCCAATGCGTTCCTGTTTGCCTTCGGCTCGGTCATGCTGTTGCAGGCCATGGCTTCGCGGCGGGGTGCTGCACCCGATACGCTGGTTCTGCTCGGTATTGCCATGGTCTTTGCCTTCAATGCGCTGGTGGCGCTTTTACAATTCGTGGCTTCCGAATCCGCACTCCAGCAATTCGTCTTCTGGACCATGGGCAATATCGCCCAGACGGGCTGGTCAAAAATTGCCGTTCTGGGCGTCGTGCTTGCCATTGCCATTCCATGGTCGTTTTCCGTGCGCTGGCAAATGACCGCATTGCGTTTTGGTACGGAACGCGCACGCTCGTTCGGCGTGTCGGTTGCGCGGTTGCGCTTTATGACGCTCCTGCGCATCAGCCTGCTCGCAGCCCTTTCGGTCGCCTTTGTCGGCACCATCGGTTTTGTCGGTCTTGTGGGACCGCATATCGCACGGTTGCTGACTGGCGAAGATCATCGTTTCTTCCTGCCCGCAAGCCTGCTCACGGGTGCCGCCGTCATGTCGCTCGCCTCGCTTGCCAGCAAGATGCTGATCCCTGGCGTATTGCTGCCGGTCGGTATCGTCACCTCGCTGGTGGGCATTCCGGTCTTCATTTTACTCATCATGAAACGGCGTGCCATATGAGTGATCCTATGCTGAGCGTCGCGCAATTATCCTGCGGCTATCCGCAACGCCCGGTCCTTGAGGCTATTTCATTGCCACCCTGCCATGCAGGCACATTGACCGCAGTCGTGGGACCGAATGCCGCCGGGAAAACCACGCTCCTGCGTGCTGTGGCCGGTCTTCTTCCAGCGCGTGGAAATGTCCAGTTTCGCGGACAGAACCTGCTTGATCTGCCGGTCGTGGAATTGGCAAAAATCGTCACTTACATGCCGCAGAGCCTGCCGCGCGGCGTGGCGCTGACGGTGATCGAGGCGGTCATCACCGCCTTGCGTGTCGCCCCCGATAAACGGGTGCAACCGGAAAGTGCCATCCGCAGTGCGGCGAAAGCCGTTCTGGAACGGCTTGATATAGGCCATCTCGAAATGCGTGGACTGGACGAATTGTCCGGCGGTCAACGTCAGCTTGTCAGTCTGGCGCAAGCCATTGTCCGCAAACCGGCTATTCTGCTTCTTGACGAGCCGACCAGTGCCCTTGATCCGCGCCACCAGATCGATGTGATGAGTGCGGTGCGTGAAGCGGCTGCAAAGGATAATATGGTGGTGATGGTCGTCCTGCATGATCTCAATCTGGCGCTCGACTGGGCCGATTCGGTGGTCATTCTGGCGGATGGAAAGCTTGCCGCCGCAGGCAGTCCCGAAGCGGCGCTGACACCGCAAATACTGGAAAGCGTCTATCGCATCCGTGCGCGGGTGGAGCCGTGCTCGCAAGGGCGATTGCACCTGATCTATGACGGCAAGGCGTGATGACGGTGTTTTCACGCGAGATTAAGGTGCAGCCATGAATCTGTCGCGCCTTTTTGTCGATATCTCGCTTCTGAAAAGCAATCCTGCCTTCCGGCAGGTGTTGATCGCGCGTACCATTTCGCTGATGGGGCTTGGAATGCTTGCCGTCAGCGTACCCTTACAGGTCTATGCGCTGACGGGATCGAGCTTTCAGGTGGGGCTGGTTGCAGCACTCGACGGTGCAGGCATGTTCGCGGGCCTTCTCCTGGGCGGCGTATTGTCCGATCTTTATGATCGCAGACGCATCATTCTCTTTGCACGCAGCATTTGCGGGCTGGGTTTCGTGGCCCTCGCCATCAACAGCCTCTTGCCACAGCCGACGGTGACGGCGATCCTGCTGCTTGCGACATGGGACGGTTTTTTCGGCGCCCTTGGCGTCTCGGCGCTGATGGCCGCCATGCCGCATATCGTCGGGCGTGAAAACCTGATGCAGGCAAGCGCATTGGGCATGATGACCGCGCGTTTTGCGATGATGGTTTCGCCTGCTCTGGGCGGCATGATCATCGCGGCTTCCGGCGTGACGTGGAACTATGCACTGGCGGCCTTTGGAACGCTTCTGACCGTGCTGACGCTGCTGCGCCTGCCGAGCATGGTGCCCGAACGCCATAAGATCGATCATCCTTTGCGCATGCTGGGGCAGGCTTTTTCCTTTGTCTTCAGCCATCGCCTGATTCTTGTGCTTTTTGCAGCAGGCACTTTGATGACGCTGACAAGCTCCATCCGCATTCTTTTCCCGGCGCTTGCAACGGGTGCCTATGGTGGTGGAGCGTTCGAGACGGGTCTTATGTATTCAGCAGTGCCTGTGGGCGCGACGGCTGGCTCGATCCTGAGCGGCTGGGCGCGGGCGCTTGAAAAGCCGCAAGTCGTGATGATCGGGCTGATCATGCTGGCTTTCGCCTGCGTCATTCTTCTGGGTAGCGTCGGAAATGTCTATTTCGCCCTGCCTGCACTGGCGATTTATGGCTATGCCACGGCGGTTGCCTCTCTGCTTTTATACACCATGATTCAGGCCTCCACGCCCGACAATTATCTCGGCCGTGTCAACAGCCTTTGGACGGCGCAGGATACGCTTGGCGACATTATCGGCGCACTCGCGCTTGGCGGGTTGGCGCAGATGCTGGCGCCCGCACAAAGCGTGATTGTACTGGGGGTGGTTGCTATCGTGCTGAGCGTGTTGCTGGCGGGTGTATTCCGGTTTCAGGCAAGCAATATGAGGGCGCTCACGCAGGCAAAACCATAGGCGTGGATTAAAGTCGGGGAAGACGATGCAAGCTTATTCGGATAGCGGGAGCATATCCATGATTCTGCTGTCGGCCAGCGTGCGATGATCGAGTACATTGGCGATGGCTTCGCGCACATCCAGCATCATCTGGCGCACTTCACACACGTCTTCGTCGCAATCGTCACAGGGATGATAGTCTGTCTTGCTGGCGCAGGCGATAGGAGCCAATGCACCATCCAGCACCCGGATAATATTGCCTACCGCAATTTCATTCGCGGGACGAGCCAGACAAAAACCGCCACCTTTTCCTTTGCGGCTCGTTACAAAACCGGCATTGCGCAATTCGGCGAAAATATTATCCAGAAACTTACGTGGAATGTGGTGTTTTTTAGCAATTTCACTGGCTGAAATCAATTGACCATTCGCCACGCCTGCCAAGTGTACCATGGCTTTCAGGCCGTATTTGCCTTTTTTCGTAAGCATGCCATCCCTGCGCGGCATTTTCACAACAGCGAGATGCTTGTTTTGGAAAATGCGTCATAATCCAATGATTTACTGATCTGGACCAGTGTCATTGCAACCCATGCGAGAACAATAGCCCTACTCTTTAAACGTTAGAATTTAAAAGAGATGGCGGCAAGCGTTTTCATTTGCCCCGGTCAATAGGACGCGCTCTCACGCAATGCCAGAGTAAGGGCTCCTCGCAGGGAATCACCTTCCGGGGGTGTGTAGAGGGAGCGGTAGGGAAGAAAAGGCAGGCTGACATAGGGTGCTGCCAGCCCACCCGTCATGCTGAAACGGCCCGGATCATCGACACCGATTGCATCGAGGCCCCTGCGGATAAAGTCGTAGGCGCGCTTAAGAAGTGTTTGAGCAAAGCGGTCCTCTTTTGCAGCTTGTGCAAAAACAAGCGGGGCGAAAGCCGCATAATCGGTCGCTTTTGCCGTGCGTGAAAAACCAATGATCTGGCGCAGGTCGCCATCAAATTGTGCCAGCGTTGCATTGATCAGATCGCTCTGCTCTGCCATGCCATCACAGGCCAGTAGCGTTTCTTCAAGAAGTGACTTGCCCAGCCATGCTCCGCCTGCATGATCGCTCAGCACGCTGCCGCGTCCGCCGATGATTTTAAGGATGCCGTCTTTTCTTTTGACGAATGCCGATCCCGTTCCGACGATGACAAGGGTCCCGTCAGCATCCCCAAGCGCGCCTTGAAGGGCGGTTTCGGCGTCTGAGACTACTTTGCTGCGGCCAAAAGGGAGATGTTCATGCAGGATTTGATGATCAGGAATCGCATTGGCCCCGGCAAGACCGAGAACGGCAAAGGCTTCAGCCATGACAGACCTGTCGGCCCCTGCGTTTTGCGCGGCCTGCATGGCCGCCTCTCTTATATTTATAACAGCTTTATCCGGGGCGGCGCTTATGTTGGCGGGACCGCTGCTGCCGCTACCGAGAATCATGCCGTTGATATCTGCAAAAGCAGCCCGGCATCCGGTGCCGCCGCCATCCACTGCAAAGAGATATTTCATGGGTGATGCGCAACTGTTTGAGTCGGAAGATTCCGATGGTTGAAATATATTTAAAACGCACCATATTGCCTGTTGAAAAGAAAATCATATTTTTTGAGCAATTGCGTTGACATGTTCATGCGTGTCGCCCTATATGGCGCACAACGAGGGCGGCGACGCTGCAGGCGTGTGTAAGATGCGTCCTTGTTTCTGGCATTTATGGTTAT
>JAATGD010000226.1 GCA_015654965.1 Hyphomicrobiales bacterium | reverse complement strand
GGTTTTTACTTATCAATGGCGGTAAAAGCGCCACCGTTCCGTTGCTTTGTGTCTCACAAAGATATGGTGGGAAAAGCCCCGTGGATATGAAGGCGGGTAATCATCTGCATCTGATGTTTACGGCACAAAGCCGTGAGGATGTGCAGGCTTTTCATGCTGCCGCATTGCAGGCAGGCGGCACGGATAGCGGTAGCCCGGCCTATCAGGGACCGGAGGAAATGGGCTATTATGCAGCGCTGGTTTTTGATCCCGACGGGAACACGCTTGAAGCGGGTTTCCGGGAAAGAAAACATTAGAGCGCCGATCTGATTTCATCAGATCGGCGCTCTAAATCTTTGTTTTTACGCATTGTCCTACGCAAAACCGCTTCGCACTTTTGCTGAAAATGCTCTAAAAAAGCGCCGATTGCGCGGCGCTTTCGCTATTCGTTTTTGTGCATGTCTTTGGCAGAAGACCGGTTCCCGCTTTTCGGCGATATGGTTCAGACGCGCAAGTTACGCTTGTCGAGATGGCTGACAAGGCGGTCGCCAATCCACTGGATGCCGCAGACCATGACGATCAGGATTGCGACCACGGCAAACATGATCTGCGTTTCAAAGCGCTGATAACCGTAGCGGATGGCAAGATCGCCCAAGCCGCCTGCGCCAATCGCGCCTGCCATGGCCGATGCGCCGACAAGCGTGATGATGGTGACGGTAAAGCCGGCAATGATGCCCGGAAGCGCTTCGGGTACGAGAACATCGCGAATGATGGTCCAGCGGCTCGCACCCATGGAGCGTGCGGCCTCGACAAGCCCGTGATCGACTTCACGCAGGGAAACCTCGGCAATGCGCGCATAATAGGGAATGGCGGCGATGGAAAGCGGCACGATGGATGCCCATGTGCCAATCGATGTGCCGACGATAAAGCGCGTCACCGGAATGAGCGCCACCAGCAGGATAATGAACGGCACCGAGCGAAAGCCGTTGATGACTGCGCCCAGAATCGTGTTGAGGGTCAGGTTCTGCGCCAGTCCGCCACGTTCTGTCATGATCATGAGGAGCGCCAGCGGCAGGCCGACCACAAGCGCGATCAGGCTTGAGAAGCCGGTCATGATGATGGTTTCCCAGAATGATTTCCAGAGAAGGTTAAGCATGGCATCAGACATAGCCGAGGACCTCCGTGGCATCCGTATGGGTGTTGAGATAAGCGATTGCAGCTTCGAGTTTCGTCTGTTCCGTAGCGGGAAGGCCGACGAAGAGAGTGCCGACAGGTTCGCCCTGAATGGTATCCATGCCGCCATGAATGAGTTGCGGGGCAAGGCCGGTTGCAGCTTCCAATGCGTGAAAGAAGGCACCCTTTGCCGCTTCGCCTGAAAGCTTGACCCTGAGGATGGCAAGCTCTCCCGGCTTGTCGGTGAGGCGTTCTCGCCAGACGAGAGGCAGTTCCGGGGTCAGCACCTGCAACATGCTTTGCGTGACGGGGGATTGCGGATTGGCAAAGACTTTCCAGACCGGGCCTTCTTCGGCAATGGCCCCGCGATCAAGCACGATCACGCGGTCTGCGATGCGACGGATCACCTCCATTTCATGGGTGATCAGCAAAATGGTCAGGCCAAGCTTGGTGTTGATGTCTTTGAGAAGGGCCAGAATGGATTGCGTGGTTTCCGGGTCCAGCGCCGATGTCGCTTCATCGGAAAGCAGGACGGCGGGTTCGGCGGCAAGCGCACGTGCAATGCCCACGCGCTGTTTCTGCCCACCCGAAAGCTGCGCCGGATAATGATAAGCTTTATCAGACAATCCGACCAGTTCCAGAAGCTCCGCAATACGGCGTGCGCGTTCGGTTTTCGATTTGCCTGCGATCTTGAGCGGCAGGCCGATATTTTCCGCAACCGTTTTGGCCGAGAGCAGATTGAAGTGCTGGAAAACCATGCCGATGCGACGGCGTACGGGTCGCAGCTGCGTTTCGCTCAGCCCTGTGATTTCCTTGCCTTCGATATGGATCGTACCTGAATCGGGTTTCTCAAGGCCATTGACGCAGCGGATTAGCGTGGATTTGCCCGCGCCGCTGCGCCCGATAATGCCGAGAATTTCGCCGCGTGCTACAGAAAGCGACACGCCGTTGATGGCTGCCGTTTCGCCAAACATGCGCCGCACGTCGTGCATTTCGACGAGGGGCGCGGATGTGGCGGATGACGGTTGAATGGTCACGTTGGTTACTTCTATGTCTCGATAGGCCGTCTGGACAGCATTTGTTCGTTTCAGTGCGGCTTCAGGAAAGGATGATCGTGGCAGGAGCACAAGCTCTTCTCGCGCGATGCTTTTGGGCAATTTTTTGCTCCACGTCAATAAAAGTCGCGCCGGAAAATGGTTTCCGGCGCGGTCTTTTACGTGTTTTGAACATTAGTTCCAGGCTGGAATGCCGGTGCCCTTATAGACGCGATCGAGTGCGGCTTTCACAGCGTCGTTCTGGTAGGAGGCCACAAGTTCCTTCACCCATGCCGCATTCTCATCTTCGGTGCGAACGGCGATGAAGTTGTTGTAAGGGTTGTTTTCCTTCGATTCCCAACCGATGGCTTCTTCCTTTTTCAGGCCCGCTTTGCCAGCCCAGTCGTTGTTGACGATGGCTGCATCGAGATCGTCGATGGAACGACCGACGACACCGGCATCGAGTTCCTTGATCTCGATCTTCTTGGTATTTTCGACAATATCGATATGGCTGGCCAGAATCCCTGCATCGGGCTTGAGTTTGATAAGTCCCTGCGCCTCAAGAACGCGCAGTGCACGGCCTTCGTTCGACGGATCGTTGGGGATGCCAATGACAGCGCCTTCCTTCAATTCATCAACGCTTTTGATCTTGCGCGAATAAATGCCAATTGGCCAGACGGCAGTATAACCGGCAACACTGATCTTGTAGCCATGCTGCTTGATCTGCTCATCCAGAAACGGCTTGTGCC
>JAATGD010000149.1 GCA_015654965.1 Hyphomicrobiales bacterium | reverse complement strand
GCGCAGGCGCATGCCGCCCGGACCCGGATCCTTGATCATCAGCCATTGCTTGACACCTTCATCGGGTTGCAGGCGGATGACCAGCTGGTTGGCAATGACCTTGCCGGCATTTTCACCGAAGATCGAATGCGGGATCGGCTTGAAGGTGACGACGATTTCCGAAACGCGGGTAGCAAGACGTTTGCCGGTGCGTAGATAAAACGGCACGCCCGCCCAGCGCCAGTTGGCGATTTCGGCTTTCAGCGCCACAAAGGTTTCGGTGTCACTGGTATCGCTTCCGAGGTCTTCCAGATAGCCCTTGACCGCGCCGCTTGCGGAAGCGCCGGCGCGATATTGGCCACGCACCGTCACATCCTCGACATTGGCATTGGTGATGGGTTTAAGCGAACGCAGCACCTTGACCTTCTCGTCATGCAGCGCGTCAGCCTCAAGCGATGAAGGCGGCTCCATGGCGACGAGGCAGAGAAGCTGGAGGATGTGGTTCTGCACCATGTCGCGCAGCGCGCCTGCGGTGTTGTAATAGCCGGCGCGGCCTTCAAGACCGACCGATTCCGCAACCGTGATCGGCACATGGTCGATATGGGCGGAGTTCCACAACGGTTCATAAAGCGCATTGGCAAAGCGCAGCGCCATTAGGTTCTGCACCGTTTCCTTGCCCAGATAATGGTCGATGCGGAAAATCTGCTCTTCGCGGAAAACGCTGCCCAGCGTGTCGTTCAGCTCCATCGCCGATTGCAGATCGCGGCCGATCGGCTTTTCGACGATGATGCGGGTGTCACGCGTGATCAGGCCGTGGCTTTTGAGGCGTGTGGCGATGTCGCCAAACAGCGACGGGCTGACGGCGAGATAGAAAGCGCGGATTTTTTCCGGCTTCTTGCCGATGACAGTTTTAAGAGCGTCCCAGCCATCGTCGGATTTGGCGTCGACCGCGACATAAGAAAGCCGGGCGACAAAAGCCTCGACTTCTTTCGCGTCCACTTCCTCGGCTTTCACGAATTCCTTGATCGCGTTGCGCGCGAACTGGCGGTATTCCTCGTCCGTCATGGTGGAACGCGAAGCCCCGATAATACGGGTCGGTTCGCTAAACTGGCCTGCGCGCTGGCGCTGGTAGAGTGCCGGGATAAGCTTGCGCTCGGCAAGATCGCCGGAGCCGCCGAAAACGATGCAGTCGAAAGGCTCTACCGGAATTGTCTGGCTGGTCATCTATCGCTCTCTTCTTTCGTTTATGCAAATCACTCTGTCATCAGCAGCATGCGATTTTAACATGGGTCCTGTCTATTATCTAATCGATTTAAATTCAAGACTGTTCCATTATCCCGAGACTATTTTGGTAAAATGACCGGCATCGCAAGATTGATTAACAGCTTATGCATAGATGTCATGTTCATCTAATAGCCATATGAACCCTTTTAACATGGGGTTCATATAGAATGATTTTGCCAAAGGAGCATGACATGACGAGGTTGCAGGACAAGGTCGCGATCATCACCGGTGCCGGATCGGGTTTCGGATCGGGCATGGCGCGACGCTTTGCGGCCGAGGGCTGCAAGGTTGTTCTGGCGGACCTCAATGTGAAGCGTCTTGAAGACGAGCTTGCCGATATTGGCGAAACTGCGCTGCCCATACAGGCGGATGTGTCGCGCAAGGACGATATGGAACGCGTGGCGCGTGTGGCATTCGAGAAATTCGGCCGCATCGACATCATGGTCAACAATGCGGGTTTTACCCATCGCAACATGGCGCTGACGGAGGTGGACGAGCATAATTTCGATCTGATTGCCGCCGTCAACATGAAGGCGATTTATTATTCGACCCAGATCGTCGTGCCGATCATGGAGCATCAGGGCGGGGGTGTGATCATCAACACCGCATCCGCGACCGCCCTGCGCCCGCGAAAAGGTCTGGTCTGGTACAGCGCTTCCAAGGGCTGGATTGTGAGCGCCACCAAGGCGATGGCGCTTGAATTGGCGGACCGCAATATCCGCGTCAATTGCCTCTGCCCGGCGGAAAGCGGCGGCGAGGGTTTGAGCGTCTTTCTCAGCGAAGATACGCCCGAAACCCGCGCTCAACTCAAGGCCAGCATTCCGCTCAATCGTTTTTCGACACCTCACGACGTTGCGGAAGCCGCCCTGTGGCTTGCTTCCGACGAGAGCGCCATGGTGACGGGAACGGCCTTGAGCGTCGATGGCGGCTATTCCATCTGAAATCAGATGTTTGCAGGATGCAGGAATAGCAGTCCATTGCTGGACAGGCGAAGGATAATAATGATAGTGCCTGTCTTCGTCCAAGATGAAGGCTAAAATCCGGTCTCCGGATTTGACCCACATATCCCCTTCCCTGTTTCGCCACGGCTTTTTATTCCGTCATGAATGATCTCCTCAAGCGTTTCGCTGTTTACTACAGCCCTCATAAACGACTGTTCGCACTCGATTTTTCCTCCGCCGTGGTGGCGGGCCTGCTGGAACTCGCTTTTCCTGTTGCGGTCACGCTCTTCATCGACAAGCTGCTTCCGACCAACCAGCTCGGCATGATCGCCCTGGCATCCGTGGGGCTGCTTGTGATCTATCTCATGAATGCGGGCCTTCAGGTGATCGTCACCTATTGGGGGCATATGCTGGGGATCAGGATCGAGACGGAAATGCGCAGAAAGGCTTTCGATCATCTGCAAAAACTGTCTTTTGGATTTTTCGACAACCAGAAGACCGGCCATATCGTCGGACGGCTGACCAAGGACCTTGAGGAAATCGGCGAAGTCGCCCATCACGGTCCCGAAGATCTCTTCATCGCCATCATGACGCTGTTTGGCGCTTTTGCGCTCATGATGTGGTCGCATATGCCGCTGGCGCTTATCACCGTGACGATTGTTCCGATCACCGCTTTTGTCACCACTTTTTACGGCAAGCGCATGACGACCACGTGGCGCGCGCTTTATGGAAGGGTTGGCGAGTTCAACGCCCGCATCGAGGAGAATGTCGGCGGCATCCGCGTGGTGCAGGCTTTCACCAATGAGGACCACGAACGAGAACTCTTTGCCGAAAGCAACCGCAACTACCTCACCACCAAGCTCGAAGCCTATAAGGTGATGGCGGCTTCCATGTCGCTGTCCTATCTTTCCATGCGCTTCGTGCAGGTCGTCGTGATGCTGGCGGGCGCATGGTTCGTGGTGCATGGGGGCTTGAGCGCAGGCGGCTTTGTCGGCTTTCTGCTGCTGGTCAATGTCTTCTTCCGCCCCATCGACAAGATCAATTCGATCATCGAAACCTATCCAAAAGGCATTGCCGGTTTTCAGCGCTATACGCAGTTTCTCGACACGCGCCCCGATATTGCCGACCGTGCGGGCGCAAAAACTGTCGAGCGCCTGAAGGGCGACATCGACTATTGCAATGTCAGCTTTGGCTATAATACCCAACGCCCTATTGTCGATGGTCTTGATATATCCATCCGCGCGGGCGAAACCATTGCCCTTGTCGGCCCGTCAGGCGCGGGCAAGACGACGATCTGCTCGCTGCTGCCGCGCTTTTACGAAACGACAGGCGGAGCGATCATGATCGACGGCATCGATATTCGCGATCTGACGCTGAAATCCTTGCGCTCCAATATCGGTATCGTGCAGCAGGACGTGTTTCTGTTTGCCGGCACCATTCGCGAAAACATCGCCTATGGACGACTGGAAGCAACAGAAGCGGAAATTCTTGAAGCGGCACGCCGCGCAAGGCTCGATCAGGTCATCGCAGCCCTGCCCGACGGGCTTGATACGGTGATTGGCGAGCGTGGTGTGAAAATGTCGGGCGGACAGAAACAGCGTCTGGCGATTGCCCGCATTTTCCTCAAAAATCCGCCGATCCTCATTCTCGATGAGGCAACCTCCGCGCTCGACACCGAAACCGAGCGCGCCATCCAGCAATCGCTCTCCGAATTGTCGGAAGGCCGCACGACGCTGGTCATCGCCCACCGGCTTGCAACCATTGCCAATGCCGACCGCATTCTGGTGGTGGAAGGCGGTCGGATTGCCGAACAGGGAACCCATGCCGAACTGATCGCAAGGCCGGAAGGGCGCTATCGGCGGCTACAGATGGCGCAGGCGCAGTCCGTGACCGGTTCGATCAATTAGCCGCTAAAGGCCAAGCGGTGAATGGATCGGGGAGACGCGACCAGCGTTCGGGCGCAAATGTCTCGTCTTCGACCAGACATTTGTCGAGTTCCGCGCTAAGGTCTTTTTCGCGCATCGGATCGATGCCGATAAAGACGATCTCCTGACGGCGATCCCCCCATACAAGGTCGAGATAAGGCTCCATCGCCTGCTGCCATTCCGGCTCCGCAGGCCAATAGCTTTTCGGCACCGCCGACCACCAGCGTCCGCGCTTGTGGGTGCGCACGAGCGCGCCCGCCTGACTGATCTCGCCCACGAAATCAGGCCGTGTCGCCAGCCAGAAAAACCCCTTGGCCCGCACCACGCCTGGCCAGCTTTTATCGATAAAGCGCTGGAAGCGCGCCGGATCGAAAGGACGCCGCGCGCGATACACAAAGGAGCGCACGCCATATTCTTCCGTCTCCGGCACGTGATTGGAAAAACCGTAAAGTTCCTTGTACCAGAGCGGATGCTCATGCGCCTTGTTGAAATCGAACCGCTTCGTGTCGAGGATGGCATCGAGCGGCACATTGCCAAAATCCACCTCTTCGATGCGCGCATCAGGATTGAGCGAGCGGATGACCTTGCGCGCAAGATCAAGTTCTGAGGCGGAAGCGGTAGACACTTTGTTGAGCACCACCACATCGGCAAATTCGATCTGCTCGACCAGAAGATCGACCAGCGTGCGCTCGTCCTCTTCACCCAGTGACTCGCCCCGATCACGCAAGAAATCGCTGGAAGCATAATCTTTGAGAAGATTGGCGGCATCGACCACCGTCACCATCGTATCGAGGCGGGCAACATCCGACAGGCTTTCTCCCTTCTCGTCGCGAAACTCGAAGGTGGCGGCCACCGGCAGCGGCTCGGCAATGCCGGTTCCTTCGATGAGCAGGTAATCGAACCGCCCCTGTGCCGCCAGCTGGTTCACTTCTTTCAGGAGATCGTCACGCAATGTGCAGCAGATGCAGCCATTGGTCATTTCCACCAGTTGTTCCTCGGTGCGGGAAAGACCGGCACCGCCCTCGCGCACAAGTGCCGCATCGATATTGACCTCGCTCATGTCGTTGACGATCACCGCCACACGGCGACCATCGCGATTGTTGAGAACATGATTGAGAAGCGTGGTCTTTCCGGCCCCGAGGAAACCGGAAAGGACTGTGACGGGAAGCCGTTTTCGCATGGTTTGATTTCGCATGATTTGATCTCTCATGGCATCGGTCCTTTATATTAATGTTATATCATTACATTTTTACGGATAAGAAAAGGCGGAAATTCCGCCTTTGTGGTCGCCTGATGGGAATTGGATGAATACGCGGACAGCACGTTACCGCATGGCAAGTTACAGCATGCACAATTAAAATTGCGGCGATCCGACCCGGTTCATGCCGGGGCGGATCAATCCGTTTCACATGTTTCTATCGAAAGGCTTATTTCGACAGGCAGTCTTTGAGCGAATTGGCCAGATTGCGGATCAGCTGCGGGTAAAGATCGGGACCATCTTTCAATTCCGAGCCAAGCGGGTCGAGAACGCCGGTTTTGGCATCCGTGCCGTCAATAACGGTCTTGACCAGTTTCGGCTCAAACTGCGGCTCCGAGAAAACGCAGGTCGCACCGAGCGCCTTGACCTTGTCGTGGATCTGCGTGATGCGAGCCGCCCCCGGAGCCTTTTACGGGCTGACCGTGATCGAACCTGCCGCCTTCACGCCAAAACGCTTCTCGAAATACTGATATGCATCGTGGAAGACGATGAAGGGCTTGTCCTTGACCGGCTCAAGCTCCGCCGCCACATCCTTGGTCAGGCCATCGAGCTTGCCCGCATAGTCTGCCGCGTTCTTTTCATAAAGGCTTGCGTGTTCCGGGTCGCTTTCGCTCAGGGTTTTCGCAATATCCTTGACCAGCACCTTGCCGTTTTCAGGGTCGAGCCAGAAATGCAGATCATATTCGCCATGATGGTGGTCATGCCCATGATCATGGGCTTCTTCACCCGGCTTCTCGTCATGATCGTGCTTGTGGTCGCCGTCCTTGTGCCCAGCTTCCTTGTGATCATGCCCTTCATGCGAATGGCCTTCCTCGCCATGTGCATGGCCCTCATGACCATGATCATGCGCCTCGAACGGTCCGCCTTCGCGGAATTTCAAGCGCGTCAGCCCTTCCGCCTCGCCGAGCGCCACAACCTTGGCACCCTCGCCCAGCGTGTCGATCGGCTTGTCGAGGAATGTCTCCATCGACGGGCCAGCCCAGAAGATCACCTTGGCATGTTCAATCGCCTCGGCATCCGATGGTTTCAGGCTGTAGCTATGTTCCGAGCCTGTCCCCTGCACGATCAGTTTCGGCTCCGCCACGCCTTGCATGACGGCCGACACCAGCGAGTGCAGCGGCTTGATGGAAACGACAACGCCTTCGCGGTCAGCGGCGGTCGCGACACCACCCAGACCGGACAGAACGACGGAAGCGAGCAAAAGCGAGCGCAAAACTTTCATGATTTCTCTCTTGATTGAACGGCCCGTCAGGCCGATATGTTATTTTATTACATCTGTTGCGTTATGCTATAACGTCTGGCATAAAGCGAGGCAAGCCCTTTTTAGAGAAATTCACACGGGGGAACTGCGGAGCGGCGGCATTCTGGCTCACCGTTTCAACCTTCGGCAGAATATTTCATAATCAGGATATGACGTTCATCCACGAGCCTGAAAAGTGCATAGATATGCGCCGAATCGGCGGATGATCGGTTATGATATATAGAAACAGATCATACACAGACCCCGTACACAGAACGATGAGAGCCGGAACCGAATGGCCAGCAAAACGACCGCGCAAGAGCCGCGGGATCAATTGATCGAACTGCAAAATGCCGGACTTTTCCGCGACGGGCGCTGGCTCGTGCGCAATGTCGATCTGCATGTCAAACGCGGCGAGATCGTCACCCTGATCGGTCCCAATGGCGCGGGCAAAAGCACGGCTGCCAAAATGGCCTTGCGGATATTGAAGCCCGATGAGGGCAAGGTCATCCACCATTCGGGCCTGCGCATCGGCTATGTGCCGCAAAAGATCAATATCGACCGCACATTGCCGCTGTCCGTCGAGCGGCTTCTGACGCTGACCGGCCCGTTAAGCAAACGCGAAATTCTTGCCGCATTGGAAATGGTCGGGATTCCGCATTTACTCAAAGCGGAAATCGCACATTTGTCGGGCGGGGAATTTCAACGTGCATTGATGGCGCGTGCGCTGGCGCGAAAACCTGACCTCATGGTGCTCGACGAACCGGTGCAGGGCGTGGATTTTGCCGGTGAGGCCGCTCTTTACGAATTGATTGCCCGCTTGCGCGATGAAACCGGCTGCGGCGTGCTGCTGATTTCCCATGACCTGCATCTCGTGATGGCGGCAACCGACCGCGTCATCTGCCTCAACGGTCATGTCTGTTGCAGTGGCACCCCGCGCGATGTCACCGCAAGCCCCGAATATCTGCAATTGTTCGGAAGCCGCGCCGTGGGACCGCTCGCCGTCTACGAGCATCGCCACGATCACACCCATTTGCCCGACGGACGCGTGCTGCATTCCGACGGTTCTGTGACGCAACATTGCCACGCGGAAGACGGCCACCATCACGAGCATGAGCATGAGCACGAGCACGAGCATGAGCATGAGCATGGTGTCGTTCACACGCATGAACAGGCAGAAGGAAGCAAATCCCATGCTTGACG
>JAATGD010000070.1 GCA_015654965.1 Hyphomicrobiales bacterium | reverse complement strand
TCCGCCAGATCCGGGTCGGTCATGATCGTCGCCGGATTGGAATTGACGAGGATGATGCGATAGCCTTCCTCTTTGAGCGCCTTGCAGGCCTGCGTGCCGGAATAGTCGAATTCGCAAGCCTGACCGATAACAATGGGGCCCGCACCGATGATCAGGATCGATTTGATATCTGTACGTTTCGGCATGGGCATGGTTCCTATGTTTTAGCCTGCCAGAAAAGCCCGCACGGTTTTCCGGCAGGTTGGCAGAATTCTATTCTGTGGGCTAAGCGGGCCTTATAGGCAATGATAACGCGAAGCGGAACCCCAGAAATGGCTTTTTTGCAAAGAAAATGCGCTCATTCACGGAAAATCCTTATCCTTCCCTTGTCAATGAACGCGTGATGTAAGCCCATATTACGGAATCGTTGCCGTTTGTGATTTTCACTGACGTTTACTTTTGATATTGCGGTCGCAACTTTAATGCGACAATGATCTGCTAATGAAGAAGACTGACGCCGCGCCATGACATTGCGGCTTTGGCTGAGGAGTTTTAAATGCGCTGGCAAGGCCGTAGACAGAGTGACAATGTTGAAGGCCTGCGTGGCGAGCAGGGCGGGAACGCAGATGGCGGCTTCAATCGTGGCGGCGGTGGCCTGGGTGGCCCCGCAGTGCAACTCGTGCGAGGCAAAGGCATCTCCGGTATTGTGATACTGGGCGTCATCTGCCTCGGCCTGTGGGCCGTCGGTATCAATCCCATTCCGCTTCTTTTAGGGAGTGGAGGTTTGGGTACGGGCGTTCAGACCCAGCAGGGCAGTAGCCAGAACACGGCCGGTGGCGGGCAGGTTGCCAATGATGAAGCATCCCAGTTTGCCCGCACCATTCTGGCGGAAACAGAAGATGTCTGGAGCGGTATCTTCCAGTCGCGTGGCCAGACCTATACACCGCCGACCATGGTCCTGTTTTCCGATGGTGTTCGCTCGGCCTGCGGGCTGACCTCTTCGGCTTCGGGGCCATTCTATTGCCCCGGTGATCGCAAGCTCTATCTCGACCTGACATTCTTCAACGAACTGGCGACCAAGTTCGGCGCGTCGGGCGACTTCGCCAATGCCTACGTGATTGCGCATGAGGTCGGCCATCATGTCCAGAACCTGCTCGGCATCCTGCCCAAATTCAACCAGATGCGCCAGCAGATGAGCGAAGTACAGGCTAACCAGATGTCGGTGCGCGTCGAACTTCAGGCCGATTGTTTTGCCGGTGTATGGGGTTATTACACCAACCAGAAAGGCATTCTGGAAGCGGGCGATCTGGAATCGGCGATCAATGCCGCCCACAAGATCGGTGACGACACCTTGCAGCGTCGTTCGCAGGGCTATGTCGTCCCCGACAGTTTCAGCCATGGAACGTCCGAGCAACGCGCGAAATGGTTCCAGCGCGGGTATGATTCGGGCAAGATCGAATCTTGCGACACATTCAGCGGCGACATCTGATCGTTTTTCCCTCTGATCGATAATAAAAGGCCGGGCATTGAACCCGGCCTTTCTTTTTTTTACCTGCAAGGATCAGGCTGCGCTCATGCGGCCTGATCGCGTTCGGGAAGCAGCGCTTCGCCTTTCTTTTCACGGATCAGGTTGATGAAGCGGCGGAAAAGATAATGCGAATCCTGCGGTCCCGGAGAGGCTTCCGGGTGATGCTGGACGGAGAAGACCGGCTTGCCGATGACGCGCAATCCGCAATTGCTGCCGTCGAACAGTGAAACATGGGTTTCTTCGACATTTTCCGGCAGGCTGTCCGAATCGACTGCAAATCCATGGTTCATCGACACGATTTCCACCTTGCCGGTGGTGTAATCCTTGACCGGATGGTTCGCGCCATGATGGCCCTGATGCATTTTCTCGGTTTTTGCACCAAGCGCCAGCGCCAGCATCTGGTGGCCAAGGCAGATGCCGAACACTGGTAGGCCGCTATCGACCAGTTTGCGAATGGTGGGGACGGCATATTCACCGGTTGCAGCCGGATCACCGGGGCCGTTGGAAAGAAACACGCCATCGGGATTATACGCGAGCACGTCTTCGGCGCTGGCCGTTGCAGGCAGGACCGTGACTCTGGCGCCAAGGCCCGTAAGCAGGCGCAGGATGTTGCGCTTTACGCCGAAATCGAGCGCGACGACATGATATTGTGTCGCTTCCTGCTCATGATAGCCTTCGCCATTCACCCATGGCATTTCTTTCCAGACACGGCTTTGCCCGACGCTCACATCCTTGGCGAGATCGAGATTTATCAACCCGCTCCAGTTGGCGGCGCGGGCTTTCAGCGCGTCCAGATCGAAATGACCGTCCGGGTCATGGGCAATGACGGCATTCTGCGCGCCGCGTTCGCGGATCAGCGCGGTCAGCGCGCGGGTATCGACATTCGCAAGAGCGATGACGCCACGGCTCTTAAGCCATGTATCGAGATCTTCACTGGCGCGATAATTGGATGGCGTGGTGATGTCAGCCTTGAAAATTGCACCCACGGCACCGTGACGGTTGGCGGGCGTGAGGTCTTCGATATCTTCGCCATTGGCGCCGACATTGCCGATATGCGGAAAGGTGAAGGTGACGATCTGACCCGAATAGGAGGGGTCGGTGAGGATTTCCTCATAGCCGGTGAGTGCCGTGTTGAAGACGACTTCCGCCTCGATGGCGCCGGTAGCGCCAAGGCCCTTGCCTTCAATGACCGTGCCGTCAGCCAGCACGAGAACTGCCGTGCGCTTTTCGGTGGACCAGGGTGCGGTTTTCTGGGGCGTTTGGGTCATGTGAGCACTCCTATTCATGTCGCGTCCCAATGCCGTGAGATGGGCGGACGTGTTTGGTTCTTTAGACACGCGGTCTGTTGCAGAGGAGGGGTCTCCTGTCGGTCGCTTGAAAAAAGAGCTTTCAAAGCATATATGCGCCAAAAAACAGCGGGGTATAAAACCTCCGCCGCGCGCATTTGCCGATGTCCTGCTAAGCCTTGATCCTTAGAGAAAGTTTCAGGCCGGGTCAATCGTTCCAACGGATGGATTTGGGAAATAAGCGCAATCAATTGCGTTTTGTCCCTGTTCGAATGAATGGGTGACCTTTGCAGGGTTGGCGATTGCTTTATGGTTCCGGTTCTGCATAGAACGGACGTTCACACTAATACCGTCAGGAGAGACGTCATGCTTCGCCAGGAGATTTCCCAGGCACTCACCGTTGCCGTCAAGGCTCAGGACAAGCGCCGCACCTCGACGCTTCGTCTGATTCTGGCTGCCGTCAAGGATCGCGATATCGCCAATCGCACGGCAGGCAAGGATCCGGTCGGCGATGAAGAGTTGTTGGGAATTCTGGGCAAGATGGTCAAGCAGCGCGAAGAATCGGCGCGTATCTATGAAGAAGCCAGTCGCATTGAACTGGCAGAGGCCGAGCGCGAGGAAATCACCATCATTGCCGGGTTTCTGCCGCAGCAACTGACCGAGGACGAGATGAAGAAGGCGTGCGAGGACGTTATTGCCGAAATCGGCGCGGAAGGCTTGCGCGATATGGGCAAATGCATGGCCGTTCTCAAAGAACGTTATGCGGGCAGGATGGATTTCACTAAGGCAAGCGCGCTTGTGAAGTCGATGCTCCAGTAATATCAGCTTTCGATGAGCTGACGCCGGTCGGAAGCACTTCTTTCAACCGCCGGCTCAGCGGGATCATTGGCAATAGCGGGGGACCGCTATTGCTTGACGGTTCTCAGCCGCGTTTTCTTCAAAAGTCCCTGTTCTTCCAGAACCGGATAGACGATGGCTGCCAGCAGCGAATTGATCTGCTTGAGATCGCGTATCGTATCGAGATGAATGGTGCTCGTTTCTATGCTGCGGGCAGAGCCTTCGCGCAGGCGTGAGAAATGGCGCAGGCTGCTCTGTTTTTCCAGTTCGCGCAGGCGATCCTTCTCCTCGACAAGCTGGCGGGCGGTGTGTTCGTCGCGCGAGACGACGACATTGAACGCCATATGGGCGTTTGCCAGCACCATGGCGTGGAAGTGACTGAGTTCCTTCCAGCCTTCGTCCGTGAATTCGAGCTTGTGATCTATTTTCTTCTGCACATGTGCGAGCATGTTGCGCACGATGATGTCACCGACCTGCTCAAGCTTCACGCAGGCCCCGAGCAGTTCCTGCATGCGCAGGGATTCAAAATCTCCTAGATCGCGGGTGGCGAGTTGTGTCAAGTAGAGCTTGATCTGCGCATGTTTCTTGTCGACGCGGTCGTCGAGATCGGCGAGTTCATCAATGTCGGCCTGATCGGCCTTGTCGTAAAGATCGATGATGCGCCGCAGCATGATCTCGATGGTATCGCAGACCCCGACGACCTCGCGCGTCGCATTGGCCAGTGCCTGCTGCGGGTGGTCGAGGACGCTTGCGTCGAGCGCGCTATATTCTTCCTTCACCCTTGGCGGGCTTGCGGCATCTTTCTGCTCATTGAGTGAAACCAGCGCTGCCGTCGTCCGCAGCACCAGCTTTGATAGCGGAATGCCAGCCAGCAGGACGAGAAGGTTGAACAGGATATGCGCATTGACGACCTGCGAGACGGCATCGCCACCAAGAAAGGCAATGGGCGGCTTGAACGTCTCATAGAGGACCAGCATCACCAGCGAACCCGCGCCACGCATGAGCAGGTTTCCGAGCGGGACGATGCGTGTCGGCGCGGGCGCGTTGCGGGTCAGCATCGGCGCAATGACCGAAGAGCCGAGATTGACGCCCAGCACCATGACCACGGCCAGTTCGGGCGTGATCAATCCGCGCGAGGCAAAAGTGGTGAGCAAGATGACGGCGGCGATGCTGGAATGAAACAGCCATGTCATCAGGGCGGCGAGAAGATAGGTCGTGACGGGGTCGCTTGCGAGATATGTGACGATCACCGGCAGAAGTTCGCTCTGGCGCAAGGGTTCGGTCGCCTGTCCGGTCATTTCCAACGATAGGATGAGGAGGCCGACACCGACCAGAATACGGCCGATCTGCCGCCAGTCGCGCCGCTCGGTCGTCATGAAAATGCCGGTGCCCGCGACAAGGCAGAGCGG
>JAATGD010000211.1 GCA_015654965.1 Hyphomicrobiales bacterium | reverse complement strand
TGCAATCCGCCAAGCCGCGCCACGCGTTCCGCACCCGGCCGCAGCATCAGGTGATAGGTATTGCCTAGGATGATATCGGCCCCAAGCGCCTTCACCTGATCCATATACATGGCCTTGACGGTACCGGCGGTTCCCACCGGCATGAAGGCAGGCGTACGCACCACGCCACGCGGCATGGAAATTTCGCCCCGTCGTGCCGCGCCGTCGCGTGCAAGCACCTTGAATTCAAAATTTTCTGTTGTTTTCAGATTTTCGCTCGTCATGCGCTGTCTTTAGCTTTGTCGGCGCGTTCAAGCAAGCTGGCGTCGCCATAGGAATAAAAGCGATAATTCTGGGCGATGGCGTGATCATAGGCTGCGCGCATCGTCTCAAAACCGCTGAAGGCGGAAACCAGCATGAAGAGGGTCGAACGCGGCAGGTGAAAATTGGTCATCAGCAAGTCCACTGCCCGGAAACGATAGCCGGGCGTGATGAAAATATTGGTCGCCCCCGACCATGGCCGCACGATGCCGTCTTCACCCGTCGCGCTTTCAATGAGCCGCAGCGAGGTGGTGCCAACACAGACGATGCGTCCGCCGCGCTCATGCACAGCATTGAGCGCATCCGCCGTCTGTTGCGAGACATAACCGATTTCCGCATGCATCTTGTGATCTTGCGTATCGTCGGCTTTCACAGGCAGAAAAGTTCCTGCGCCGACATGCAGCGTGACGAAATGCTCTTCGACACCGCGCTGCTTTATCTTTTCCAGTAACTCCGACGTGAAATGAAGCCCTGCCGTGGGGGCTGCGACCGCGCCCTCTTCACGTGCATAGACGGTTTGGTAATCGCTACGGTCACGCTCATCCTCAGCCCGTTTTGAGGCGATATAGGGCGGTAGCGGAATATGGCCGACAGAAGCAATGGCCTCATCCAATGCCGCACTTGCCAGATCGAACACCAGCAGCGCCTCGCCCGCCTCGCCTTTCTCCGTCACTGTCGCGTCAAGCGTTCCCAGAGCGCAGCTTTGCCCGGAATGGCCGAAGCGGATACGGTCGCCTTCCTTAACCCGCTTGGCCGGACGCAGAAAAGCTTTCCAGCGGTCTGGTCCCATGCGCATGTGCAGCGTGGCACTGACTTGGGAAATATTGCCATCGCGCTCACGCATACCTTCAAGTTGAGCTGGTATAACCTTGGTATCATTGAAAACAAGCGCATCGCCATGTTTCAGGAAATCCGGCAACTCATAAACATGCTGGTCTTGCAAAACCTGCCCGAAATCCTGATCGGGGCGCACGCGCAAAAGCCTTGCCTGATCGCGTGGCTCCATGGGCCGCAGGGCGATATTCTCCTCCGGCAGATCAAAATCGAAAAGATCGACACGCATGGAAACCTCACAGGCGCACTTGCATTTAACATAGTTCGGCTCCGGCGGTTTGAAATGCGCCGGAGCCGGTGATGATATGGATTAATGAGATCAGGCGTCGGCGGCGATACGCGCCTTGACGATCTGGTCGGGGTCCGTTACCGGCTCGCCACGCTTGATCTGGTCGACATTGTCCATGCCCTCGATAACCTGACCCCAGACCGTGTACTGACGATCGAGCCAAGGCGCGTCGGTGAAGCAGATGAAGAACTGCGAATTGGCCGAATTCGGGCTCTGCGAACGCGCCATCGAGGCGGTGCCGCGCTTGTGCTGGGTGTTGGAAAATTCAGCCTTGAGGTCCGGCTTGTCGGAGCCGCCCATGCCTGCACGCGCGCCGTTGAAATGCGCGCCGCCGGTCTTGCCGAATTTGACGTCACCCGTCTGCGCCATGAAACCGTCGATCACACGATGGAAGACCACGCCGTCATAAGCACCCTCGCGCGCCAGTTCCTTGATGCGGGCCACATGATCGGGTGCCAGATCGGGATAGAGTTCGAGAACGACATCGCCCTTGGTGGTTTCCAGAACGAGCGTGTTTTCGGGGTCTTTATAAGCCATAAGGGCCTCTCCTGTGTTTAATGCTGTTATTGTCCGGCCTTGATGCTGGCCTTGACGATCTTGTCCGGGTTCGCAACGGAACCATTATCAGATTCGCTGCCCTTCTTTATCTTGTCGACGGTTTCCATGCCGCTGACAACCTTGCCGACCACCGTGTATTGGCCGTTCAGGAACGAACCTTCATCGAACATGATGAAGAATTGCGAATTGGCGGAGTTAGGGCTTTGCGAACGCGCCATGCCCACAGTACCGCGGGTAAAAGGCTCTTTTGAAAATTCCGCCGGGATATTGGCGTAATCCGAACCGCCGGTTCCAACCCGCGAAGCGTCATATCCCTTGTCTATATTGCCGAATTTCACATCACCTGTCTGCGCCATGAAACCCGGAATGACCCGGTGGAAAGCAACGCCATTATAAGCGCCTTCTTTTGCCAGTTTTTCAATCTGGGCAACATGTTTTGGCGCAAGATCGGGACGCAGTTGAATGGCGACATCGCCGTCTTTCAGCTTGAGAACGAGCGTATCAGCAAAGGCCGACTGAACCGCTCCTTGTGAGGCCACAAAAATAGCAGCCGCGGCAAGCGCTGAACGAATGAATGACATATTTGAAAACTCCCAGAATCGGTGTGTGCGTCAGGATTTGAATTTTGCTTTCAGGGCAGCGGCAACAGCCTCCGGCACAAAAGGCTTTACGTCCCCGCCCATGGAGGCAATCTGGCGAACCAATGTGGCGGTAATCGTTCGTACAGCGGGATCGGCTGGCAAAAAAACCGTCTGCAATTCCGGTGCCAATGCGCCGTTCATGCCCGCCATCTGCATTTCATAATCAAGATCGGTGCCATCGCGCAAACCTCGCACCATCAATTGTGCGCCATGGACACGAGCGGCATCGATGACCAGCCTGTCAAAAGAAATGACAGAAACACGTTTGCTGTCCTTGCCGAGATGAGCCGCCGCACTCTTTCCGATCAATGCGACGCGTTCCTCGAAACTGAACAGCGGTTGTTTGCCGGGATGCACGCCTATGGCGACAATAACCTGATCGGCAAGGCGCAGCGCGCCTTTGAGAACATCCATATGGCCATTGGTCACCGGGTCGAAAGAACCCGCATAGATTGCGATTGTCATGTCTTTCAGCTAGCCCTTTTCAAAACAATTTTCAACAACACACAGGATCAGGAATTTATAAACCAAGAAAACAGATGAATGCGAAGTGAACAGCGTTTTCAGGTCAAGTTCACAGGTGATTTACCATAGTGGTTACAAGATCGATGCAACCTTTTTGCGGCTCACGCGTATTTATACCGAAAGGATGACCTGAAATGATGATATTTCTTCTGGCTTTATCCATGATGGTCGCAATGGCTGCGTCGGCGATTATTTTGCTTCTCGAAGAAGGAGCCAAGCGCCCGCATAAGCGTCCGAGTGCTTTCAACCTTAGCACCATGCGCAAGATTGGTTCTCATTAAGTCCAATTTCAGGCGCCAATTTCCTCCAGTCTTGGCATTTGAACTTTGGACATCTGAAAAAGGCCGATGGATAAAACCATCGGCCTTTTCATTGAACCCTGGAAAATCTCTGGAGCATCGCTCCAGAATTCCTGCTTATTCATTATTATCGGATGATTCTGCGACGGGTGCAGCTTCATCTTCCGCACCATTTTCATCGTCGCCATCCGTTTCGGAAATGCGCTCGACAGAAACGACCTTTTCTCCGTCAGCGGTGTTGAAGATCGTCACGCCCTTGGTCGAACGTCCGGCAATACGGATGCCGCCGACCGGAACGCGGATCAACTGACCGCCATCCGATACGAGTAGGATCTGGTCGCTCGCTTCAACCGGGAACAGGGCCACCAGCTTGCCGATTTCCTCCGTCTTGGAGGTGTCGGTTGCGCGAATGCCCTTGCCGCCACGTCCCGAAACACGGAACTCGTAAGATGATGAGCGCTTGCCATAACCGAACTCGCTGACGGTGAGAACCGTCTCTTCGCGCGCTTTCAACTCCTGATAACGATCTTCCGAAAGCTCGGCTTCGGTGCCAACCTCTTCACCAACCACGACAATATCATCGGCATCGTCTGCGCCCTGCGCACGGCGCTCGGCAATAGAGCGCTTGAGATAGGCCGCACGTTCCGACGCTTCCGCATCGACGTGATGCAGGATCGCCATGGAGATAACCTTGTCGCCCTCGGCCAGATTGATACCGCGCACACCGATCGAATTGCGGCCTGCAAAGACGCGCACATCGGTGACGGGGAATCGAATGCATTGGCCGCCCGCGCAGGTGAGCAACACATCGTCGAATTCCGTGCAGGTATCGACCGAGAGGATCTCATCGCTTTCATCCTCAAGCTTCATTGCGATCTTGCCGTTACGATTGACCTGCACAAAATCGGAAAGCTTGTTGCGGCGCACCGTGCCTCGGGTCGTTGAGAACACGACGTCGAGATTTGCCCAGGAATCCTCGTCCTCCGGCAATGGCATGATCGTGGTGATGCGCTCGCCCTGCTGCAAGGGCAGCATG
>JAATGD010000054.1 GCA_015654965.1 Hyphomicrobiales bacterium | reverse complement strand
TCAATGCTGTGCATCTGATTGCGGCTTTATCGGATTTGTTGCGGCAGAAAAACTTGTCTCTTGGTCCCATCGTGCTTGCCAGTCAGGCCCGTGTGGCACTGGGCGACCCGGTCGGCGAAGCGCTCGATGCGAAAATCGTGATCGTTCTGGTTGGGGAGCGCCCCGGCCTTTCGGCTGCCGATAGCCTTGGAGCCTATATCACCTATGATCCTAAAAGCGGGACGCCGGATTCCCGGCGTAACTGCATTTCCAACATCCGTGACGGCGGTATGCCTATCCCGGTTGCAGCCGATACCATTTTCAGGCTGGTGAATGACGTGCTCAGGACCGGCATAAGCGGCGTGCTGTTAAAGGAAGCTCTCGTCCGCCAGCAAATCCGTTGAGACGGTTTGTACCCGTTCAAGTGTGTCGCCAGATTCAGAGCCTCATATAGTCCATGTTTCTGCGCGGCTGCGGGCGGCGATAAAGCGGTTGTAAAGTCCATTCTGGTTTCTCAACTGCGCATCGGTTCCTTTTTCCACAATCCGTCCCTTATCCAGAACCAGTATCTGGTCCGCATGGGCAATGGTCGAGAGCTTGTGCGCAACGACAATGACTGTCCGGTGAGCCGTAAGATTGGCGAGCGCTTTTTGCAGATCGCGTTCCGTCAGTGGATCAATTGCCGAGGTCGCCTCATCCAGCAGCACGATGGGCGCGTCCTTCAGCAACGCCCGGGCGATTGAAATACGCTGTCTTTCACCGCCTGAAAGCGAAGCACCACCTTCCCCGACCTGTGTGTCATAGCCATCCGGGAGCGCCATGATGAAATCATGCGCATGGGCCTGCCGCGCGGCATCTTCGATTTCAGCCCGTGACGCATCGGGACGTGCAAGAGCAATGTTCTCGATGATCGTACCCGAAAAGAGATACACGTCCTGAAACACCACCGTAACGAGATCGGCCAGTTGCTCTTCCGGCAGGCTGCGAATATCGACTCCCCCGATGCGAATGATACCATTCAAGGGATCAAAAAAACGCGGCAGGAGACTGAGGAGCGTGCTTTTGCCAGAACCGGAAGCGCCGACCACCGCCGTCATCGTGCGCTCGGGAATATCAAAGGTGATATCGCTTAATGCGTTTGTCAGCCCATCATATGAAAAGACGACATTCTCGAACGCAATCGCCGTTCCCTCAGGCTTTGTCTTGACCGCTGACACTGGCAGCGGGCGAAGTTCCAGAATGCGATGAACCCGCGCCAGCGATGCATCCGCGATACGCACATGTTCCATTACCGCCACAAGACCCAGCAGCGGCGTATAAAAGGAGAAGGCGAGGACGAGAGCGCAAAGGATGATATCCCTGTCGAATATCCCATGCGCAAGCAACACGCCGGATGAAGCCATGATGATCGCGACACCCAGTACGATAATCGCACCGAATGCAACCATGGGAATGGCAAGCTGCCGGACCATGCGAATGGAAATATCCCTGAATGCCGTTACGGCCACCTCGAAACGCTGTAACCCGCTTGCCATGCGATTGAACGCGCGGATGACCGGCATGCCGCGCGCATATTCGATCATGCTTTCGGATGCGGCTGCCTGCCTGTCTTGTCTTTCGACCGCCTGACGGGCAAGCGCATGGCTCGACCACACGAATATTGGCAGTCCTGCAAGGATGGAAACAGAAGCAATCACCGCCAAAACTGGTGCCTGAAAGGCAAAAAACACAATGAGCGCGAGAGGCAGGCTGAGCGCCTGTGCGATACGCGGCAAGCCATCGGAAAAAAAACTCTCGATGAATTGCGTGTCGCTCGTCAGGGTCGAGAGAATATCGCCCTGTCCCCGCTCGATATGAAAGCTCGGCGACAGGCGACGCATGTGATCGAGCAAGGCAAGCCGCAGGTCACGGCCGATGGCAAAACTGGCAAACCAGCAGGAACGCATGGCGAGATAGCCGAAGATCAACTGCCCCATGAGCGAAACCACGAGAACTAAAATGACATGCGTAATCGATATATTGTCGGGAACCCGTGCTGCCGCCAGTTCTTTCACCACATGAACGGCCACGCCATAGGCCAGACCGAGACATGCTGATTGGGCGAAACGGAAGATCAGTCCGAGAATGACGGATTTGCGATGCCTGCCTGCAAGTGCCCATACGCGTCTCAGGCTTGCAAGGTCGGAGAGCGAGCGGTCGTCCGCCAATATTGCGTCCGTCATGCTTGTGCCCTGTCATAGCTTTGCCAGAGAGCGGCATATAGCCCCTCATAATCAAGCAATTGTTCATGCGCTCCTGTTTCGACCACCTGCCCGGAGGAAAGAACAACGATCTGCTGCGCATGCATGATAGTGTGCAGGCGATGTGCGACGACAATGAGCGTCTTATTGTAGGTCAGTGCGCGGATTGCCTCCTGGATTGCGGCTTCGTTGTCGGGGTCAGTCATGGCAGTTGCCTCGTCAAGCACGACGATGGGGGCGTCTTTGAGCATGGCCCGTGCGATGGCCAGTCTCTGCCGCTCGCCGCCGGAAAGCTGCATGCCGCCGACACCGATCCGCGTTGCATATCCTTTCGGCAAAGCCATGATGAAGTCATGCGCGCGGGCGGCGCGGGTGGCCGTTTCAAGATCGGCCTGTGTCGCGTCAGGCCTGCCGATGCGCAGATTTGCCTCTATCGTGTCGGAAAACAGAAACGTATCCTGAAAGACGAAAGCCACTGTCTGCATCAGTTGTTCGATGGCCATGTCGCGCACATCGACGCCACCGATGGTGATGCGGCCAGCCGACACATCCTGAAATCGCGCGACAAGACCAGCCAAGGTGCTTTTTCCAGCACCCGACGGCCCGACCAGAGCGGTCATTGACCCTGATTTTACCGTCAGACAAATGTTCTGCAAAATAGCCCGGTCGCTATAGGCAAAATCGACCTTCTCAAAGCAAATGTCATAATTGGCGAGAGGTATAAATCGACCGCTGTCGGGTTGAGGAACCTGACGCAGCACATCGGCGACATGCGCCGATCCCATGCTTAGATGTGCAAGATGATGGAACTGGTTGAACAGTTTGAGAAGCGGCTGGCTGTAATTCGCCCCCAGCACGAGGAACAGCACAAGCGTGGGAAGCGTGATCTCGCCTTTTTGCAGTAGGATCAACCCTACAGGCAGGATGAAAACGATATTGGTGAGAACAAGCGTGAAAAACGGGCCGCCGAAAGGCAGATAAAGCCGGGTCATGTCGGTCTGTACCCGCGCATAGTCGTCAATCGCCTTCGCCGCACCGCCAAGCGCCGAAGTTGTGCAGTTGAAGACCTTGAGAACCGGCATTCCGGCGACATAATCGGCAATTTCCGCGTTCATCCGCGCCGCCGCCTGCTGATAACGGGCAGCGAGAGCGCCACTGGCCGTCATCGCGCGGCCAAGCAGAAGGAACGAAACGGGCGTCACGAAAATAGCCGCCAGCGCCAGACGCCAATCGGCTATAACCAGCCATGACGAAACCGCAATCCATGTCGACAGGGCGCTGATCCCATCCGGCAGGCCATGGGCGAATATGGATTCGAGTTTCTCCGGCTCATCCACGATCAGACGCTTGGCGTCAGCACTGGAGCGTCTGGCGAAAAAACCCAATGGCAGGCGTGCAAGGTGGCGCGAGAGCTCAAGACGCAGACCATGAATGGCATCGAAAGCGACCATATGGGCAAGGATGGTCGAACAGGCAAACAGGCCATAGCCAAGCACGATTGCCGCAGCCGAAACAGCAGCATGGAAGAAAAACAGGGAAGGCTCGGCCTGCCCCATAATGAGCGCCGTGATCAACCGGCAAAGCGACCAGACCGGCACCAGTTCGAGAAAGGCGGATGCCGTTGCCGCCAAGAGGACGCATATGAATTTACCCCGGGATGCGCGCATATGGCCGGAAAGCAGGCGCAGACTTGCCAGATAATCCGGACCGTTGCTGCTCATGCCTGCTCACCGCCAAAAGCAATGGCCTTGCGCGATGAGGGCCGCGTGAACAGAAACGCCGTCAGCAAACCGCCTATCGCGGCAATCATCAATGTCATGCCATATCCGGCCCATGTCGCGATAAAACCGCTCGCCATGAACCCGGCCAGAGCCACCATGGACATGATGGCAGACAGGAATGTCACTTCCGTTGCCGCTGCATCGCCCTCGCCCGCTATTTTCAGGAAGAGCGTATTGGAAAAAACCCCCAGAGCGCAGATGGCGGAAAAGACGACGATGACTGAAACGAGAGCGCCCGTCCATTCACCCGCCAGATGCGTGAGGACGAGAAGGAGGAGAAGAGTGAGCGCGATCACAGTCGCTCCCCCTGCCATGAGCCGCGACAAGGGCAACCATGTCGCAAGCCAGCCAGCCAGCGGCCCCGCAAAGGTCGCGGCGACCAGATTGCCGACGGCCGCGACGACACCGATGGCGGTCAGATCGAACCCAATGTCCACCAGACGCGGTTGCGTCATGGCGAATGCGACCGCAAGGCCAAAAGTGGCGGGCACAAGTGCCGCGATCACGACCCATGCCCGCCGGTCGGCCACGATGCGCAAACCGCCAGCGCGTGCAGGCATCTTTTGCGACGGCTCCCTTGCCCATAACAGCAAAGGGGTTGCAATCAACATACAGGCAGACAGGATTGTGAGTGTAAGGCTCCATCCGAAATGATCGACCAGCCACAGGCCCAGCGCGCCACCGATGATGTTGCCAAGCGCCGTCCCCCAGCCAAAAGCCGTCGCACCCCATGGCTTTTCCGCATCATCCAGCACGTCAGCGGAAAAGCCAAGTATGACGGAGCGCTGTGTTGCCGCAAATCCGGCCAGCACCATGCCTGTCATCAGAATGGCAGCAAGATGTCGTGCAGGGTCGAGAAAAGCGAGCATGAAAAACAGCGACACGCAGGAAAGCTGTGTCGAAAACAGCCAGAAACGCCGCCGTTGAAAACCAAAGGGCGCCCATCGGTCGACAATGGGCGTCCACAGGAAATTGACGGTGAAGGCAAAAAACACAAGACCGAAAAGACCGACTGTCTCGAGCGAGGCTCCGTTCTGGCGCAACACCGACGGCACCGCTCCATAGAGGAAGGATACCGCGAAATAAGGCTGGCACGCCAGAACGAGAATGATTGCAAAGCGCATTGCAGATGCCGTCAGAACTTGACTTCAACGCCGGCCCCGATCACACGGCCAAGGCCGGGCGTCACTGCCAGCACCGTCGATGTATAGGCGGTTCCTGCAACTTCGATCTTGTCATCGAAAATATTGCGCCCGAATGCATAGATGCTGAAATTGTCCTTTTCCCAGCCGATACGCGCATTGACCACACGATAGTTCTTCAGATCAAAACTGTTGGCAATATCCGCAGGCCGCCGTCCGGTCGTAAACTGAAATTCAGCGGAAGAAACGAGTTCGCCACCCAACCCGTAATTATCGAGAGCGAGATGATGTGTCAGGCCGATGGAACCCGACCACTCTGGAACGCCGGGCAGTCTGCCATCCTCAAATGCTCCCGATGCGCTATCGGATGCGACATCGAAAAACTCGGCCCGCGTATATCCAACATTTCCGTGCAATTCCAGACCTTCGGCAATCTCTGCCCGCGCACCGGCCTCGAAACCGTATGTGCGATAATTCAGGGCCGCAATCGCATATTGGCTTGCTGTCAGGTCGAAATAGTTCAGATGGCCATCCTTGACATCATTATAGAAAACTGAACCTTCAAGCGTCATACGGCCATCCAGAACCGTGCTGCGGGCACCGATCTCATACGTCCAGTTGGATGACGAAGGATAGGAGGAAGCTGCCCTTCCATAAACGGCATCAATATTGAAATAGGGAAAACCCGGACCAGAATGACCGCGCTTGATCGATGCGTAATAGAGTTGATCATCATCCGGCTTGAAGCTGAGCGTCAGGCCACCTGCGATATAGCCTTCATCGACATCTCCATTTTCCGTAAATGAAGCGACCGTACCGGGCGTGCCGTTGGAAATATAATAGCCGTCACGCGAAACCTTTTCATAGCCTGCGCGTAGGCCGGGCGTGACGAAAACTGTTTCCGAAAGCGGAATGTCAATCTCGCCAAAGACTGAGTAATCCTGAAGATTGAGTTTGGAATCATACAGACCATTCTGCGTGACGCCGTAAGAATTGGTGTTTGTACCGTGATGATGGAAGCGGGAATCATAGAAGCTGATACCTCCGGTCCAGCGATAATCGGCCCCTTCCTTTGACGATGCCCGCAATTCGCCTGACCATGCGCGTTCCTCAAAACGATATTGCGTGCAATCACTGCATGTCGAGGATGAAAAGGCAGAAGCGGGCAGACCAAACATCGGGCCATAAAGAAGGCCATCCGTATTGTCAGAATCCATATGCGAGACGATGTTCTGATAGCTGACCGTACCAGTCAGGTCGAAACTGTCGAATTCATGTTTGATGTCGATACTGCCGATTGCCAGATTACCATCAAATTCGAGTGGCTTATCCAGCATGACGGCCGGATAGTCGGAACCGCCACGCAGGATGTAATTGAACGTCTGGCGATCATCGCGTTCAAAATATCCCCTTGCGGTGATCGTCGTATTCTCCCCCGCAAACCAGCGCAAGGAACCACGGACAGCCCCGATCTGCCGGTCCGGAAGATCGGCACCATCGGTCAGGTTCTTCACATCGCCCTTGCCGCCGGTAAACCGGATCGCGGCACGACCGTTGAGCACATCCGGGATGATCGCGCCACCGGCAATGAAATCGGTGAGATATTCGCTGTTGGTTCCGATCTCGCCACGAATTCTGAAATCACGCGTTCCGTCCGGCTCGCCCGTCACGATATTCACAGTACCACCTTGCGAAGCCCTGCCGAAAAGCACGTTCTGCGGACCACGCATGACTTCCACACGCGTCACATCGAGATATTGCTGGCTTCCGGCATACATGGAGATCGGCGTGCCGTTCAAGGCATAGCTGATCGTTGAATCGAAGGGATTCATCGGAAAACTCAGCGTGCCGACACCACGAATGGCACCAAAGGCGAATAGCGGGTTGCCCACATCATTAACGCTGTAGTTAGGGATGCTGCGCGATATATCGATTGCGGCATTGGATGGGTTTTCAAGCGCAACCGTGCTTTGATCGGCAAGTCCGATGCTGACCGGCACGTTCGCCGCGTTTTCCGCATCGCGGCGCGCTGTGACCGTGATCTGCTTGAGGACGATTGCACCATTTGTCTCTTCAACGCTCTGGGCCGAAACAGGCGACAGGGACGCGCAGATGGCTGCAACAGCCACAGACCCCATAAGCCAGACGGCAACCCTGCGACCGGCATAATGCATTGGACGGACAAACTGAACACTCATGGCGGCCCTCGGAAAAAGCGATTTCATGAGTATTCTGGTAGTCTTTTTTCACATCAGGAAACAACATGAAGGACGGATGCAAAAGGCCAAAAAAACAATGCGAAAAGCCACAGGCCAAAAACGGTGCGCAAATGGTCCTATTGCTTGAAGTTTTTGGGGCTGAAACCGAAATGACGGCGAAACGCCGCTGAAAAATTCGTGGCATGGCGATAGCCGCTGAACCATGCGGCTTCGGCAACGCTCCAGCCCTCCTGCTCGATGCCACGGCGCGCGCGTTCCAGCCTTTTATGCGTCAGATAACCGAAAACCGTCTGCCCGGTGATCTCATGAAACTTCGTCTTGAAAGATGACAGGCTCATGCCAGCCTCACGCGCAAGCAAGGACAAATGCTGCTCCTTGGCAATATTGGCTTCCAGATAATCGCAGACACGCCTTATCCTTGCCTGATCGCCACGCAAATTTGCACCGCCATGGCCAGCCTTCCCCTCAATCCATTGGGCGAGAAGCTCCAAGGCACAGCTTTCGGCAATCAGCCGGTCTGCAAGAGAGGTTCGCATGCCACCAAACAATCGCCCTGCGAGCGCCAGAGTGCGCGGCGCGGTCATCCCGGTCATTATATCCGTGCATCTCACCCGACGTTCCAGCTCATCTGCCAGATCGGCATCCATGATCGTTTCCGGATCGGCCTGGATAACCAACAAGCCGCTTTGCTCACCCGATTGTGTGGTCGTGGCCAGAGAAAGCATGTCCGAAGCCGTCAGGAAAGCCATCGTGCCGGGTTCCACACAAAAAGACCGGCCATTGTCCAGAGAATAGGACACCCGGTGGCCGGAAACCGAACAGATCAGCATGACTGAACGGTCAACCGTTCCTGTGCGTATGCTTGAGCGAAGCGAAAGCATATCGGCGCTACAGACCTGTAACCCGCTCGAAAGGCGCCGATCCCGGACCGTCCCGACAAAGGGAGCCATTTCGCTACCATCCGCAGAAACAGAAACCGTTCCCCGATATCCCCATCGGCGTGCGATCTCCATAAACCGCGCATCATCTATCGCTTGCTGCATGAAAATCATCTCTCGGAAAAAGATGACTTATAATATCATGTTATTGTGCCTTTGACAGTTTTTTCGTTCACAAGGATTCACAATACGCGATTTGTGAGCCTTTAAAACTTTCTGGTATCGTCACCTGAACACGGAATTCAGCGTTCAAGCGGGATGCTGCTGGATGCTCAGGCCGCCGTCGATTGTCAGGCATGTGGCATTCATGAACGGGCACTCATCGGAAACCATGAAGACCGCAGCCATTGCAATCTCATCGGGGGAGGCAATCCGTCCGCCCGGATGCAGCTTCATCGTTTCCGCCCTTGCGGCTTGAGGATCGGCAAAACTGTTCCAGTAATCGGTGGCTTTCTGCGTTTCCACATAGCCGGGCGCCAGCGCATTCACGCGAATATTCTTCGGCGCATATTCCAGGCCGAGCGCTTTGGTCATGCCCAAAAGCGCATGTTTTGCCACAGGATAGGGAAAAGTATGCGGAATGATGGTGAAGGAATGGGTCGAGGCAATATTGAGAACGACCCCGCCCCCGGCCCCGATCATGCCCGGCAGCATGGCCTTGCAGCAGTTCCACGCCCCTTTGAGATTGATGTTGAAGCAGCGCTCCCATTCCTCGTCGCTTGTTTCAAGCGGTTCGGCAAAGACGTTCACGCCGGCATTGTTGACAAGCGCATTCACCGGACCGATCGCCCGCTCCGCCTCATGGGTTGCCTCCATGATCGCTGCCGCATCCGTTATGTCGGTAGAACGCCAGCCCAGCACATAGCCCTTGTCCTGCAAGGCCCGGGCTTCCTGTTGCAGAAGCCCCGCGTCGCGATCGATCAGGAACAGGGCCGCTCCCTCGCGCGCAAACGCTTTTGCAATCGCAAGGCCGATGCCCTGCGCCGCACCCGTCACGAATATCCGCTTGCCTGAAAGCCGTCCTGTCATAACCTGCTCCTCTCTCACCACTCTGCGAAACTGCCGTCGGCATGCCGCCAGACCGGATTGCGCCAGCGATGGCCTTCCTTCGCCCGCTCAATCACATAAGCCTCATCGACTTCCACCCCTAGTCCCGGTCCTTGCGGAATGCTTACGAAACCATCGGCATATTGGAAAACATCCTTGTTGACGATATAATCGAGAATATCATTGGCCCGATTGTAGTGAATTCCGAGGCTCTGTTCCTGAATGAAGGCATTATAGGCAACCGCATCGACCTGAAGACACGCCGCCAGCGCGATCGGCCCCAACGGGCAATGGGGCGCCAGTGCCACATCATAGGCTTCGGCCATGGCGGCAATCTTGCGGCATTCGGTGATGCCACCGGCATGCGACAGATCGGGCTGGATGATGTCGACATAACCGCCTTCAAACACCGACTTGAAATCCCAGCGGGAAAACAGTCGCTCGCCAAGTGCGATGGGCGTGGAGGAATGGTTGGCTATTTCCCTCAGCGCTTCCTTGTTTTCCGAAAGCACCGGCTCTTCAATGAACATCAGCTTGTAAGGCTCCAGTTCTTTCGCCAGAACCTTGGCCATCGGCTTGTGCACCCGCCCGTGAAAATCAACGCCGATGCCAATATGCGGACCGACAGCCTCACGGATGATGGCAATCGTCTCGACCGCCTTTTCCACCTTCTCATTGCTGTCAACGATCTGCATTTCCTCGCAGCCATTGAGCTTGATCGCCTTGAAGCCGCGCGCAACCACGTCTTTTGCATTGCGGGCGTCATCGGAAGGGCGATCGCCGCCGATCCATGAATAGACCTTGATCCGGTCCCGCAACTGGCCACCGAGCAGGGAGTGGACCGGCTGGCCGAGCGCCTTGCCCTTGATATCCCACAATGCCTGATCGATACCGGCCAGCGCCGACATGTGGATAGCCCCGCCGCGATAAAACCCGCCGCGGTAGAGAACCGTCCAGTGATCCTCGATCAGAAAAGGGTCCTTGCCAATCAGGTAATCCGCCATTTCCTGAACTGCCGCTTCAACGCTCAAGGCCCGGCCCTCCACGACCGGCTCGCCCCATCCAACGATGCCTTCGTCCGTTTCGATTTTCAGGAACAGCCAGCGCGGCGGCACGATATAGGTGGTCAGCTTGGTGATTTTCATGGGCGGTTTCCGATCAGGCAAGAATAAGCTCGGCCGCTTTTGTGGCGACAGCGAAGACAGCGGCATTGATATTGCCAGTTGACGATGGTTGGCATGAGAGATGTGCCATGTTCATAGGCCTTGCGGCCGAAGCCGGATGCTGCCCGACAAGTGCTGGCCGGGCTTGAGTATTTCAAATCCGCCGAGACCCGGCAGATTATGGCCATTCGCAAGATGCGACATTGGCTCGAAACAAAAATAATCGCGTCTGAACTGCGGATCGAAACCCTGATCCGAAACAAAGATGAAAGCATGGCGCAACAGGGGATCGGCGCTCAGGTGAAGCTGCATCTGTCGCTCGGGCCAGCATATGGTCGCCTCTCCAGACCAGTCCTCATAGCCATTATTCACCCAGCGATGCGGCAGGGGGGACGGTTTTGCGAAATCCAGGTCGCCCGGAATACGGGTTGCCTCGCCCGGCAGCCAGCCATCGGTCTCGGTCCAGAATTTCCGGGCGGGAGCGAGCAAAGTCGTCCGGGGCGTCATTGGAAAATAAGGATGCCAGCCAAGGCCGAAAGGCAAGGCCACATCGCCTGTATTTTCAACCGACAGCGTGAGTCGCAATTCCTCGCCACTCAGCGAAAAATCCTGCACAGTACGATAGATATAAGGCGTATGCCCGCCATGATGGGCAAAATGCATCGTGATGCGGTCATGTTCATGCGCATCGACAGACCATTCCGATTGCCAGCCTTCGCCATGCAGATAATGCGGGTCCCATGCAGTATTGGGGCTGAAGCGATATTCCCTGCCCGCAAACCAGAACCGGTTGTCTTTCACCCGGTTGCCAAAGGGTACAAGCGGATAGCAGGAAGAGGACAGGGCATTTGCATCATCGGGCGTATCGTCAGGTGCGGGCCGCAGCAATGGCACGCGCGCGCCCTCGTGCTCTTTC
>JAATGD010000234.1 GCA_015654965.1 Hyphomicrobiales bacterium | reverse complement strand
GTTCCCCTTCGCCCGCCAGATCATTGCTGACGCAACACGCAATGGCGGTTATCCGCCGCTAATGATCGACCCGATCGATTTTGCGCAGATGTTCCAGCAACGCATGGCTGAAGAACAGGCCAAGGCAGCAGTCAAAAGCTAAACGGCATATCATGATGACAAAAAGCCCGGAAAAAAATCCGGGCTTTTTTCATGAGAGATATTTTTTCCAGATCGCCTTTTCCCCCATCTTGTCCACAAGCGCCATATGGGCCGCGCGGTCCGCATTGTCCAAGCGGGACGGGAGAGGATTGGGACGCGCCACGATTTCGATAGTGATATCGCGGTCACTACTTTCCTGATTGCGCGATGTGTTTTCGACGCTCAAGCCGAGTGCGGTCTGCTTGCCGCCCATAAGCTCGATATAAACATCGGCCAGAATTTCCGAATCGAGCAAGGCTCCGTGCAGCTTGCGGTGCGTATTGTCGATGCCATAACGCTTGCATAGCGCATCAAGAGAATTGGGCCCCATCGGATGCTTGCGGCGGGCCAGCGCCAGCGTATCCACAATACGATCGACAGAAATTTCCGCCTTCCCGATACGGGCAAGTTCCGCATTGATGAAGCCAAGGTCGAACATGGCATTATGCGCGACCAGCATGGCCCCGTCGAAAAATTCCCAAAACTCATCAAAAATATCGGCAAAGGTCGGCTTGTCCAGCAATTGCTCATTGCTGATACCGTGAATGGCCAGCGCATCCGGGTGAACCTGACGGCCCTGCGGATTGATGAATTTGTGAAATGTGCGTCCAGTCGGGAATTTGTTGACCAGTTCCACGCCACCGATTTCAATCACCCGATCCTCCAGTCTTTCCAGACCGGTGGTTTCCGTATCGAAAATGATCTCACGCATGGAAGAACCTCATCAAAATTTTCACATTCATACCACGCCTGATGATCTTATTCGGCCTGTTGTCCAAGCTTTCCACGCAATTTCGCAATGAGCATGCCGATCTGGCGGCGCATATCCTCAATACCGGTACTTGAATCGAGCACGTAATCCGCCCTCTTGCGCTTTTCGGCATCCGGCATCTGGCGCGCAAGAATTGCATCGAGCTTTTCCGGCGTCATGCCGGGACGCGCAAGGACGCGTTCACGCTGGATGTCGGCAGGTGCCGAAACGACCACGATCTTATCGACGCGCTTTTCACCACCCGTTTCAAACAACAGCGGAATATCGATGAGCGCGATATCCGCGCCATCCATTTCTGCCTTGCGCAAAAAATCCTGCTCTTCTTCACGCACCAGCGGGTGCACAATCGATTCCAGTCTTTTCAAGGCTTGCGGATTGCCCAGTACAGCCGCGGACAATTTTTCCCTGTCCACGACAGTTTTATCAACTGTACCGGGAAATGCCGCTTCAATAAGTGGTGCCGCACGGGTTTTATAAAGCCTGTGCACCGCATCGTCAGCGCTATGAACCGGAACGCCCATTTCCGCAAAAAGATTGGCCGCTGTGGTTTTTCCCATGCCAATGGAACCTGTCAGGCCGATCACGATCATAGCGAACCGGCCTTTGCCATATCGTCCAGAATATGATTGCGCAGCGCTTCAGTAACGTCCGGACGCACACCGAACCAGCGCTCAAAGCCGGGCACCGCCTGATGCAGCAACATGCCAAGACCATCCACAGTCCGAAGCCCTGCCTGCTCAGCCTGTGTGAGAAACGGCGTTTTCAGCGGCACATAGACGATATCGGTTGCCACTGCTCCTTTGGGTGCTTCTCCCAGATCAAGCGGAAAACCCGTCTGATCGCCATGGCCGCTCATGCCGAGCGAGGTGGTGTTGACGATGAGAGCACTGCGCGCAACATGCGCCTGCGCTTCATCCCAGCCGCAGGCTGAAACGGCGCGGCCAAAATGCGCTGCGAGTTCCTGGGCGCGGCCGAGCGTTCGATTGGCGACAATGACCTGCGAAAAGCCACGTGATATCAGGGCATGAATGACAGCGCGGCTGGCTCCACCGGCTCCCAGAACCAGTGCGGTTTGCGCCTTGTCCCATCCGGGCGCTTTCGCATCCAGATTTGCGGCAAAACCATAGGCATCCGTATTGCCGCCCCAAAGCGTGTCTTCTTCAAACCACATCGTGTTAACCGCACCTATGGCCTTGGCCGCGTCATCAAGTTGATCAACTGACTTAAAAGCTGCTTCCTTATGCGGAATGGTGACATTGCCCCCGACAAATCCATTTTGCCTGAGCGAGCCTATAAAGGCTGAAAAATCTTCAACACTGACTTCAATGGCTTCATAAGAGCCTTCAAGTCCCAGTTCGCGTAGCCAAAAACCATGGATCAGCGGCGAGCGCGAATGTTTGATCGGAAAGCCGGTGACGAAAGCCTTACGTTGCCTATCTGTTTCAGCCATCGATCAATTTTTCCTTACGCAATTGGGCCAGAAGCGGCAGCAGCGGCAGGCCGACGATAGTAAAATAATCGCCGTCAATCGCCTCGAAAAGCTGAATGCCCCGTCCTTCGATCTGATAGGCGCCAACGCTTGAAAGCGCCGCTTCACCCACTTGCCCGAGATAACGGCCGATAAACCCCGGATCAAGTTCACGCATGGTCATGAGCGCGACAGAGACATGCCGCCACAGGGTTTCGCCATTTTTCACCAGCACCACACCGCTGTTGAGCTGATGCGTGCGGCCCGAAAATTTCAGCAATTGTCGGCCTGCTGCTTCCATGTCAGCCGGTTTGTGGAAAATCTCGCGACCCAGCGACAATGTCTGGTCGCAGCCAATGACCACTGAACCGGGATTTTTTTCGCTGACATCAAGTGCTTTCGCTTCCGCCAAAACCTGCGCCACATCTTCCGGCGTCGCACCCGTTTCATAAAGTGGCGCTTCCACCGCCCGCTCATCGATATCCGCACTTGCTGTTGAAAAGATCACACCCGCATTTTTCAGAAGAGCCGAACGGAAAGGGCTTTTGGAAGCCAGAATGAGCTTTTCCGCCATTGTTAAAATCCTTCTTTCTTGTCATTTCGCAGCAAGGCGAGAATGGCCGCCGCCGTCTCCTCGATGGAGCGGCGCGTGACATCGATCACCGGCCAACCGTGACGGCTGCATATATTGCGCGCATAGGTCAGTTCTTCCGAAATCGTGGCGCGGTCCGTATAAAGCCCTGTATCGAGCGAGGGAACATTGCCAAGTGGGCGGTTCTGCCGGATTTGCGAAATGCGTTCGGCTGTTGCGACCAGACCGACAATCAGTGGACGCCTGGCCCCAAACAGCACTTCTGGCAAGGGGATACCCGGAACGATGGGGATATTGGTCACCTTCACCCCACGATTGGCCATATAGATGCTGGTCGGCGTCTTGGATGTGCGCGAAATTCCCACCAGAATGACATCCGCCTCTTCAATATCGAGCGGCAATTGCCCGTCATCATGTTCCATGGTGAAATTGAGCGCATCGATACGGCGAAAATAATCGGCATCGAGCACATGCTGCGCGCTGGCGCGGCGATGGGCCGGAGCGCCAAGATAGGACTGGAATATATTGAGCACCGGCTCCAGCACCGAAACACTGGGAACGCCCATTTGCGTGCAGGCTTCATCCACAATCGAGGCCAGTTTCGGATCAACGATCGTATAAAGCACGATCCCCGGTTCGGCATCGATTCCCTCCAGAACCTTGCGCAACTGCTTTTCGGTACGGATTAGCGGATAAATATGCTCGATGGCGCGCGCATTGGCATATTGCGCGGCGGCAGCGCGACCCGCCGCCAGGAGAGTCTCTCCCGTCGCATCAGAAATCAGATGAAGATGAAAGTAGGAAAGCGGTCTGGTCACAGTTTTCTTCCCCTCCTGTTGACTTCTGTGTGTAAACGCGACGCCCTTTGAACAAGCCATGGCAGGCTGCGGAAAACTTGGCAAGTCATCCACAGCGAGCAAACATGTGTTCAGGGGTCTTCAACAGCTGTGGACAAGACTCGCAACCTCGAAAAGCTTCGTGATAATTCCCAGCTTTTCCACAAAGGCACATGAACTGCGTCAATAAGTAACCCTTTAGCTTAAAAGAGGGAATTGAGTTTTCACCGTTTTTGATCAGACTAGCGGCGCAATGAATGAACAGGATGATTGTGCGAAAATCAAAACGGGGAAAAAGAAAGGCTCAAGCCTAATCCCCGTTACCAACAGACTCTAAGAATCAAAAGATTCCTGAACAACCCTTATCTATTATGGAAACAGCACTGGATAAGTTTTGCGCAGATTCGAATGATCAAGCCCAAAAGGTGGAATAAGCAGACCATGAAACGCAAAGTCTTGAAAGTTATCGACGGCGAGACAGTCTTCCCACCACCCATCTGGATGATGCGTCAGGCCGGACGCTATCTGCCCGAATATCGCGAGACACGCAAAAAGGCCGGAAGCTTTCTCGATCTCTGCTATTCGCCCGATCTGGCTGTCGAAGTGACGCTTCAACCAATCCGCCGTTATGGCTTTGATGCAGCCATCCTGTTTTCCGACATTCTTGTTGTCCCGCATGCCCTTGGTCGCGATCTTCGCTTTGAAGAAGGCAAGGGACCTTTGATGACCCCGATAGATGCCGACGAGATTTTATGGCTGGAAACCGAAGGAGCCGCCAAACGGCTGGAGCCGGTCTATGAGACGGTTCGGCTACTTCGAGCACAGTTGCCTGAGGAAACCACACTGTTGGGTTTCTGTGGCGCGCCCTGGACCGTTGCGACCTATATGATCGCCGGTCACGGCACACCCGATCAGGCTCCGAGCCGCCTTTTCGCCTATCAATACCCGCAAGCCTTTGAAAAACTCCTGAATGATCTTGCCGATGTTTCGGCCGACTATCTCATCGAACAGCTTGATGCCGGTGCCGATGCTGTCCAGATTTTCGATTCCTGGTCGGGAGTTCTGGATGAAAACTGCTTTGAGCGTTTCTGTGTGCGTCCCGTTGCGCGCATTGTCGCGAAGGTAAGGGCGACTTATCCCGACGCACGCATCATCGGCTTTCCGAAAGGCGCGGGCATGCTTTACGCCAATTACCGCGAAAAGACCGGCGTGAATGCTCTGGGCCTTGACTGGTCGGTTCCATGGAGTTTTGCGCAAGGATTGCAGAAACAGGGTGCCATTCAGGGTAATCTCGACCCATTACGTGTGGTGGCGGGCGGTGACGCGCTGGATCAAGGCGTGGACGCCATTCTCGAACATCTGGGGCAGGGACCGCTTATCTTCAATCTCGGCCACGGTATTACCCCACAGGCGCCTGTCGAAAATGTGCAACGCATGATCGATCGGGTGCGCGGAGTGAAGCCATGACAGAGGTAAAACCGCAAAATCAAAGGACAGCCATGCTGATCAGAATGGTTGTTTCACTCATTGTTGTGGCGTTTGGTGTGTGGGCATTGTTTCACGTGAATCCATCCGATGCCTATCTCTGGGTCAAGGCGATCCATGTGATCGCGGTCATCGCATGGATGGCCGGGATGCTCTATCTGCCGCGTCTTTTCGTCTATCATTGCGCCACCTCTCCCGGTTCTGAAGCGTCTGAAATGTTCAAGGTGATGGAGAAAAGGCTGCTGCGTTTCATCATCAATCCGGCAATGGCGGTCAGCTGGATTGCAGGCCTTTGGATGGCCTGGGAAATCTTTGGCTTTCAGGGCGGTTGGTTGCACGCGAAACTGTTGCTCGTCGTGCTGATGTCGGGTCTTCATGGCTATCTGTCCAAGGCAACGCGGCTTTTCAGCGAAGACAAAAACGAGAAATCAGCCAAACATTGGCGAATCGTCAATGAGGTTCCGACCGTCCTGATGATATTCATCGTCATTCTGGTGATCGTTAAACCATTTTGATTTTAGACGATTTTTATAGCGAAGCCCGGAAATATGCCGGGTTTTGCCTTTTTTCACTTGAATAAAAAATAGATCATCCTTAAGTGGGACTTGCTCTTCATACTGCAAATCGGTATGAATGAGATCTCTTCCCACCATAATAGCAGCATTCGATGCCGGTCTTGCAACCTTGCTGACCAACTTTCCGAACCACTGCATTTTCTCCTTATATTTCAAAAGAGTTCCTCATCCATGCAGGAAATGAAACTACAAGAACTTAAAAACAAGACACCCGTCGAGCTTCTGGCTTTTGCCGAAACGCTTGAGGTCGAAAACGCCAGCGCCATGCGCAAGCAGGAACTGATGTTCGCTATCCTCAAGAGCCTTGCGGCACAGGACGTCGAAATTATCGGCGAGGGTGTTGTCGAAGTGTTGCAGGACGGATTTGGATTCCTGCGTTCGGCCGATGCAAATTATCTACCCGGTCCCGACGATATTTATATTTCTCCTTCCCAGTTGCGCCGTTTTTCGCTGAAAACCGGTGATACGGTGGAAGGTCCGATCCGTGGGCCCAAGGAAGGTGAGCGCTATTTCGCGCTGCTCAAGGTCAATACGATCAATTTTGAAGACCCGGAAAAAAT
>JAATGD010000026.1 GCA_015654965.1 Hyphomicrobiales bacterium | reverse complement strand
GGGCTTGCGGGTGTTGTCGCAGGCTTTCTGATGCAGGGCGTGACCTTGCAGGAATTCGGCATCATCCTCTATTTCCCTGTCTGGGCTGTGGTGCTGATCACCTGTGCGCTCGGGGCATTCGTGGGCGCGGTCAATGGTGTGCTGATCGCTTACTTGCGCGTTCCGGCATTCGTCGCAACCCTTGGCGTGCTTTACTGCGCGCGCGGCGTGGCGCTCTTGATGACCAACGGCCTGACTTACAACAATCTGGGCGGACGCCCGGAACTCGGCAATACCGGCTTTGACTGGCTGGGCTTCAACAAGCTGTTCGGCGTGCCGATCGGCGTTGTCGTGCTCGCAGTTCTCGCAATCATCGTCGCCATTGTTCTCAACCGCACCGCATTCGGCCGCTGGCTCTATGCCTCGGGCGGCAATGAACGCGCCGCAGAACTTTCGGGCGTTCCGGTCAAGCGCATCAAGGTTTCGGTCTATGTGATTTCGGGCATCTGTGCGGCAATCGCCGGTCTGGTTCTCTCATCGCAGTTGACTTCGGCTGGCCCGACCGCAGGCACCACCTATGAGCTGACGGCAATCGCCGCGGTGGTGATTGGTGGCGCGGCATTGACGGGTGGTCGCGGTACCATTCAGGGCACGTTGCTCGGCGCTTTCGTGATCGGCTTCCTGTCCGATGGCCTCGTGATCATCGGTGTTTCTTCTTACTGGCAGACTGTCTTTACGGGTGCGGTGATCGTGCTCGCGGTTCTGCTCAACAGCATTCAATATTCCCGGCGATAACGCTTACGGCCCCGCCCACCGTTCCGGGTGGGGCCGGTTCTTCGGGGGTAGCGAAAAGTTTCCAGGACGGCGATCAAGCTCGAAAGCCTCGCCCACTGGAAATGGTAACGCCGGGAAACCGGCATAACGCAACGATAATTTTTACGGGAGTGAGACATGTTTAAGAAGGGTATGCGCGTTCTGTTTGCTGCTGCCGCAGCATTGCCGCTGATCGCAAGCTCGGCATGGGCCGATGGTCTGGTTTCGATCATCGTCAACGATCCATCCAATCCCTATTGGTACACCGAAGGCGAAATCGCCAAGAAGACCGCAGAAGGTCTTGGCTATTCCGCAGTCGTCGGCGGCCATAAGGGTGACACCAACACCGAAAGCAATCTGGTCGATACCGCGATCACCAACAAGTCGGTCGCCATCATTCTCGACCCGGCCAATGCGGATGGTTCGGTCGGTGCCGTCAAGCGCGCTGTCGCAGCCGGTATTCCGGTGTTTCTTGTGAATGCTGAAATCAATCAGGAAGGTCTGGCCAAGGCACAGCTCGTGTCCAACAACGCACAGGGCGCTGCCCTTGGTGCAACGCAATGGGTTGAGGCCGTTGGCGAAGAAGGCAAATATGTCGAATTGTTCGGCTCGCCTTCCGACAACAATGCCGCAACGCGTTCCAACGGTTATGAAACAGTTCTGTCGCAGTATCCGGATCTGGTGAAGGCCGGTCAGGACGTTGCCAACTGGAACCGTACCCAGGGCCACGACAAGATGCAGTCGCTGCTCCAGTCAAACCCCGACATTATCGGTGTGATCTCGGGCAATGACGAGATGGCGCTGGGTGCTATTGCCGCTCTCAAGCAGGCTGGCAAGCTTGATCAGGTCAAGGTTGGCGGTTTCGACGGCTCGCCAGATGCGGTTGCCGCGATCAAGGCCGGTGAACTCCAGTACACCGTTCTTCAGCCGGTTGCGATCTTCTCGGAAGCCGCCGTCAAACAGGCCGACAGTTTCATCAAGACCGGCAAGACCGGCGTCGATCAGGAAAAGCAGTTGTTTGATTGCTTCCTGATCACCAAGGACAATGTCGATAAATATACGGCTCCGTTCGTTCTCGAACAATAAGCCCTGAACAGACGTGACGCGGGCATGAAGCTCGCGTCACGTTTTCATACCGATGCTGTGTATCGGGACCGGTCAATGACAAGAATGGCTGGGCCAAGAGCGTCTGGAGATGAGTGACAGGCATGGTTACAAGCAACAAAGCAAGCATAGACAGATTGATGGTCGAGCAGGTGCCCAATGACAGCCGCCATGCCCGTCAATTGGTTCGCCGCCAGCAGATTGCTGACATGATCATGTCGGAAGGGTCGGTGCGGATCGAGGATCTGACCGAGCGTTTCGCGATCAGTCTGATGACTGCGCATCGCGACGTGGATGAACTGGTCAGCCGTGGCCTGTTTCGTAAATCGCGCGGTATTGTTTCCGCGGCCCCCACAAGCCTGATCGAAGCAAGCGATCTTTACCGCGTTGCCCGCCAGGCGGAAGAAAAGAAGCTGATTGCCGAAGCCGCGATGCAATTCGTCGAGCCGGGTCAGGCCATTTTCTTCGACGATTCCACGACTGTTTTGCAGATGGTGCCTTATCTGGCGGACAAGGGGCCGCTGACGGTCATCACCAATTCGCTGATATTGATGAACGAAGTGCGCGATATCAAAGATGTCACGCTGCTCGGTCTTGGTGGGCAGCTTTACAACTGGTGCAACGCCTTTGTCGGCGGCATGACGATCCATGAAATCCGCCGCCTGCGCGCCGATGTGGCGTTCATTTCGATTGCAGCCGTTACTGACGATCTGCTGTTTCACCAGTCGCCGGAAATGATCGAAACCAAGCGCGCCATGCTGGAATGCGCGGCAAAGCGCGTGCTCTTGACCGATCACACGAAATTCGAGCGTCGGGCCTTGCATAATTTCGGCGCGCTCAATGATTTCGATGTCGTCATTGTCGATGACAAGACGCCGCCCGAGCATATCGAACGCCTGCAAGCGCAAGACATCCATGTGGTTATCGCCAGTTCCGGCACGACGAAAGAATAGCCGCCTCCTTGGGGCTTTATCAGCATATCAGGAAATAAATCCATGCCGTCTCTGCTGGGAATTGATAGCGGACTGACCGTCACCAAGGCGGTCCTGTTTGACATTGACGGCACGCCGCTTGCCGTTGCGCGCCGACGCGTTGCGCAATCACTGCCGCGCCCGCGTCATGTCGAGCGCGATATGGATGCATTCTGGGATGCGACCGCCGACGCCATCGCTGAAGCGATTGCCAAAAGCGGGCGTGCGGCATCGGACATTCTCGCCATCGCCACCACGGCGCATGGCGACGGCATCTATATGCTCGACCGGGATAATCGTCCGCTTGGCGCGGGAATCCTCTCGCTCGACAGCCGCGCGGTCGATGTGGCCGAGCGCTGGGTGAACAGTCCCGTTGCGCAGCAGTCGATTGCGATCACCGGCCAGTTGCCGCATGCATCCGCCCCTTCGGCCATTCTGGCATGGGTCAGGGAAAACGAGCCGGAACGCTATGCGCGCATCGGCCATATCATCGCCTGCAAGGACTGGCTGCGCTTCTGCCTCACAGGTGAGGTCGGCACCGACCGCACGGAAGCCTCGACCTCCTTTACCGATGTGAATAGCCAAGATTATTCGCGCGATGCGCTCGCCGTTTTCGGACTGGATGCGCTCTGGGATGCTCTTCCACCCATGGCGCGTTCGGATGAGATTGTCGGCGGTGTTTCGGATGAGTGCGCGCGGCGCACCGGCCTTGTTGCCGGCACTCCTGTCGTCGGCGGTCTGCACGATGTAACCGCATCGGCGCTCGGAGTCGGCGGTTTGAAATCTGGCACGGTTGCGGTCGTGGCCGGGACCTATTCGATTAATGAAACCCTGTCGTCAAAGCCCAATGTGGATAAGAGCTGGTTTTGCCGTAACGGCATTGCACCCGGCGAATGGAACAATATGTCCATTTCACCTGCTTCCACGGCGAATTATGACTGGTTCCTCGATAATCTCTGTCCGGCAGAGCGTCATGAGGCCGAGGAAACGGGACGCTCGATCCATGACATGCTGCGCCCGGAAATCGATGCCGCTCTGGCAAGGCCCTCGACGGCGCTGTTTCATCCCTATCTGTTCGGTTCACCCTATGGCGCGATGGCGAGCGGGGCTTTCTTCGGTCTTCGCGGCTGGCAGGAGCGTGGTGACATGTTGCGCGCGGTATGGGAAGGCATTGCCTTCAATCACCGCATTCATGTCGATCATCTCAAAGACGGTTTTGCGATTTCCGCAGCACGCCTCACGGGTGGCGTTTCGCGCAGCCCGTCATTCGCACAGATGTTTGCCAATGTGCTGGGTATGCCGGTCACGGTGACCGATACGGATGAAGCGGCCGCATGGGGCGCTGCCCTTTGCGCAGGCAAGGGGGCGGGCGTTTTTGCCGACGTTTACAGCGATCCGCGTGATCTCGATGCGATTGGCCGGACCTATACGCCGGATGTGGCACGCAACGTACAATATGAAAAACGCTATGCGCTGTTCAAGGATATTGCATCTTCTCTTGGCCCTCTCTGGCCAAAAATCGAAGCCCTGACGGATTGAATATGGCGCAGACAACAGATGTGAAGACAGTGAAATGAGTGATTTCGTAAGCAGGGCTGAAATGAAGAACCGCATTAGCCACCTCGAAACCGAGGGTGTTGACGTGCTCATTCTGGGAGCAGGCATCAACGGCGCGGGGCTTTATCGCGATCTGAGCGAGCAGGGCGTGAGCTGCTTGATTGTCGATAAGGGCGACTTTGGGTCAGGCACGAGCGCCGCGCCTTCGCGCCTCATTCACGGCGGTCTCAAATATCTGGAAACCGGCGAGTTTGGCCTGGTCGCACAATCGACGCTGGAACGTAATCTCCTTTTGAAAAACGCGCCGCATAATGTCGAACCATTGCCGACCTTTATTCCGGTCTTCTCATGGACCAAAGGCATTACGGCAGCGTTGCGCACCCTGTTCGGCTCGACCACCGCACCGCGTAGCCGCGGTGCGGTTCTCATCAAGATCGGCCTTGGCCTTTACGATTATTTCGGATCGCGTGAACGCGTCATGCCGCGCCATCGCTTCCTGCTCAAAAAGGCAGCGATCAAGGAAATTCCCTATATCACGCCAACAATCGTTGGCGGTGGCATTTATCACGACGCCAAGGTGAGCAAGCCGGAACGTCTGGTTTATGAACTTGTCAGCGATGGTCTTAAGGCCAATCCGAAAAATGCGGCTGCAAATTTCACGACGCTTGTTGCCGTCAATAATGGTACGGTGAATTTTAAAGGGCCGGATGGCGCGACGTTCTCGGTCAAGCCAAAGCTCGTCGTCAATGCCGCCGGTCCGTGGATCGATCACGTCAACGAAGCTTTGGGTAAACCGACCAAGATGATCGGCGGCACTAAGGGATCGCATATCCTGATCGACCACCCGGAACTGGTCAAAAGCCTCAAGGGGCGCATGATCTATTTCGAGGCGGATGATGGCCGTATCTGTCTCGTCTATGATTATCATGGGCTTGCGCTGGTCGGTTCGACCGATATTCCGGCCAACAATCCCGATGAAGTCTTCGCTGAGGACAAGGAAATCGATTATTTCATCGAAAGCCTGCGTTCATTGTTGCCGAAGCTGACGTTTGAGCGCAGCCAGATCGTCTATACCTATAGCGGCATTCGCCCGCTGCCTGCCTCCAATGCGTCCGAGCCGGGCCTGATCAGCCGCGATCACTCCGCGCCGGTCATCGAACCTGATGTCAGCCGCCCGTTTGCAATCATTTCGCTCATTGGCGGCAAATGGACGACGTTTCGCGGCTTTGCCGAAGAAGTGGCCGATACGGTTCTCAACCGCTTTGGCCGCGAACGCCGCAAATCAACCCGCAACCTGAGCATCGGTGGCGGCAAGGATTATCCGGCAGATATCAACGCGCGCGCTGCATGGGTGGCAAAATACGCCAGTGAAACCGGGCTTGCAGCGGATCGCGTTGAAACAGTCTTGAGCCGTTATGGCACGACGGCCTTGTCGATCATTGAGGATGAGGCAAAAGCTGGCGTTACGCTTTTGCCTGACACGGACACCATAAGCCGTGCGGAAATCGCATGGATCGCGCGCAACGAATTGGTCGTGCATCTCTCCGACGTGGTTCTGCGACGCACGACACTGGCGATTGACGGGGCATTATCCAATGCCAATCTGAACGCCATTGCCGATATTCTGGCGGTCGAATTTGGCTGGGATGCCGCCCGAAAAGCACAAGAGATCGAAGCTGTCACGACCGAACTTGTCAAACGTCACGGAATGAAGCTCTTGGACAAACCTGCCAAACGTCGTTAATGAAAGTGAAGGAGGTTTCCAGCCATTTGCGAAATGCAGCAATGGCTTTAACTCTCAGATGCGCTTTCAGGAAAACGAGATGGAAACCGGGGCTTTTGCTATCCGTGTTTTATGCATGACATCATGCCCATGTCCGTCTCGATCTCCGTCACTCAAAATGACGGCGAGGGACCAGTTTGGCATCAATATAGCGTGGAGATGAAAGAGTTTTTCTCACTGTAAATCCAGCGCTGTGAAGTTAATTGTTGATAAGGGTCGGTTTTTTAGCGTTGCTGGCAAAGCAACGCTACGTTCCCTCGTGCCAGACTGATACTCCGTTCCAGACTTATCATACCAGTGCATTCGCGCGTATGAGAAAAAAACAAGGAGGCCCGCGTGAAGGGGAATAACATATTTGCGATGCGCCATATCTGGTTGCATGCATTCGTGCTGGCAATCATCTGCATTTCAGAACTGATTGGCATCCAGAAAATATCCATCGGCATTGGCGCCGTTATCTTTCTGCCAATGCTTTACGCTTTTGCCCTTGGCGTCATCCTGAACCCGAATGTCCTGAAGGTGACGGGAAAGGTTCTGAAGTCGGATTCGGTCAAGCTTTCTGGAACGATGATCACAATCGCCATCATGCCGTTCATTGCCAAATTCGGCACGACTGTCGGCCCTCAGATTGAAAATATCATTGCGGCCGGACCTGCGCTCGTCCTGCAGGAACTTGGTAACCTCGGAACGATTGTCCTCGCTTTTCCTGTTGCCGTTTTCCTGTTGCGCATGGGACGGGAAACGATCGGAGCGACCTATTCTATCGACCGCGAGCCTAATCTGGCACTGATTGCCGATAAATATGGTCTCGATAGCCCGGAGGGCGCCGGGGTAATGGGCGTCTATGCGACCGGAACGCTGATCGGCACTTTCGTCTTTGCCCTGATGCCGCCATTGGTTCACAGTCTGGGCGTGTTCGATTTCCGCGCGCTGGCCATGTCATGCGGGGTTGGTTCGGGCAGCATGCTTGCCGCTTGTACGGGTGGTCTGGTCAACGTCTTGCCGGAGCAGAAAGACCTCATTCTGGCACTGGCCGCAGCCAGCAATATTCTCACTTATGCGACCGGCCTTTATGTCGGTCTGTTCGTGGCGCTGCCGCTTACGGAATGGCTCTATAAAAAGTGCCGTCCCGAAGAATATCGTGATGCCGCGTAAGGAGAGAGACGAATGACTTCCAATTCGCTAAACAATACAGTCGATAATCAGCCTCTGCCTGTCGAGACGCAGGACGAACGCAAGATCACTATTGGCGAAAACGCCCTGCTTCTGCTCATTGCCTGCTTTCTTGGACTGGTGGCCAACTGGGTCGGTACGGGTGTTACGCCCCTGCAGGGACTGCCCGGCATGGCGGTGCTCTATGCGGCTTCCATCGGTGGCTTGCTGCTGGCGCGTTATGTGCCGTTCTATCTGCCGAGCGTTGCCTGGGTTTCCCTTCTTGCCATTCTCATCACCATTCCCGGCGTGCCGGGGGCGGAGTTCGTGCTGGCGAAAGTTGCCGATGTGAACTTCCTTGCACTGGCAACCCCGGCCTTGGCATATGGCGGTCTGGCCTTGACGCGCAATGAATTCGATATTGCCCGCCGCTCAGGCTGGAAGATCGTCATCGTCGCGATTTGCGTGATGATCGGCACATATCTGGGATCGGTCATTGTTGCCGATCTGACAATGCGTATCACGGGATAATTTGTTGCATGGCAGGTGAGATCATCAAGCCTGCCATGAGCATATAGGAGATGAATATGGCTGTTTTTCTCAGTGATGCCGATATAGCGGAAGCGATGGTCTGGCGACACGATCTGCATCGACATCCCGAACTGGCTTTCGAGGAACACCGGACTGCGGCCTTTATCGTGGAAAAGCTTCAGCAATGGGGTTTTGACGTCCGGTCCGGTTATGCCGGAACAGGCGTGATTGGCAGTCTGACACGCGGGACATCAAAACGCGCTATCGGTATCCGGGCCGACATGGATGCATTGCCTATCGTCGAGAAAAGCGGCGTCGCTTACGTGTCAGAAACGGCTGGCAAAATGCATGCCTGCGGTCATGACGGCCATGTCACCATGGCTCTTGCGGCGGCAAAAGCTGTCAGCCATCTCGATTTTGACGGCACTGTGCGGTTCATTTTCCAGCCCGCTGAAGAGAATGAAGGCGGTGGTCGTGAAATGGTGCGTGAAGGCCTGTTCAGGGAGTTGCCGGTCGACGCTATATATGGACTTCACAACTGGCCTGCGCTCGATGTCGGCACCTGCGTTGCGCGGGACGATGCCATGATGGCGGCGTTCGGGACGTTCGAGATCGAGATCGTGGGTCAAGGTGCGCATGGGGCCATGCCGCATGAAGGGGCTGACCCTGTGGTTGCCAGCGCACAATTGGTGAGCGCCTTGCAGACGATTGCCAGCCGTAACGTTTCGCCGCTGGAATCGGCGGTTGTTTCCGTAACCCAGATGCATGGCGGCGATGCCTGGAACATCATCCCGGAAACCATGATCATTCGCGGTACGACACGCTGGTTCCTGCCCGAAGTGGGGTCGATGATCGCGCACAGGATGCAGACGCTGGCCACGTCCATTGCAGAAGGGTTCGGCTGCACAGCGCGCGTCAATTATGAAGAACGCTATCCATCGACGATCAATACGGCTGAAAATGCACGTAAAATCCGTGAACTGGCCGCTTCATCCGATCTTTGTCTCAAGGTTGTGGATGTGGCACCAAGCATGGCAGCAGAAGATTTCGCTTTCATGCTGCAGGAAAAGCCGGGTTGTTATTTCTGGCTTGGCAGCCGTCGGGATGGAGCCAATCCGGGTCTGCATTCGGCCTATTATGATTTCAATGATGCGCTTTTGCCGATTGGCGCGAATTTCTGGATCAAGCTGGTCGAAAGCGAATTGGCGCCTGTCTGACCGCTCTGCAAGCGCGGTCAGACAGCTGGCATTGAACAGCTTCATCAGCCAGACGGTTTTAAAGGTTTGAGGAAGAAGTCCCGAAAATTTTCAATATTTTTCGGGACGCCGTTTCTGGTGAAGTCAGTATTTGGCTTTCAGCCCAACGAAAAATCCACGTCCCTCTCCGGGCAGGAAGGCCGCCTGATTAGAACGGGCCTCATCGACAATGAGTGTTGAACTCGCATATTTTTCGTCAAATACATTCGTGATCTCGCCAAAGAAAAGAAGGTGATCACTGATCTTGACTTCGGTGCGCAGGTCTACGACCGCATAAGGGTCGGAATAGAGCGTGTTCATATTGTCGACCGGGGTTTTCTCCGGCACCCATTGTACGGACCCCTGTAGCGTCCAGCGGTCGTTGATGTCGTAATTGAGCAAGGTGTTTATGATCTGTCGCGGTGCTCCGGCGAGCCGGTTATCGCCGCGCAGCGGATTGTCATGAAAGCGGAAATCCTGATAGGTATAGGCAATGCGCCCGGACAGGCGATCCAGAATTTGCGCGGTCAGTCCAAGTTCGATGCCGAAATGGCGGGTATCGTCGGCGTTGATTGCGCCAAGTGAAGCGCCGGTGACATCGCGCAGGCTCAGCAATTCCTTGTCGACCCAGGAATAATAGCTTGTCAGGTCCCAGGCAAAGCGACCCATTTGCGAACGCCAGCCCGCTTCGATCGTTGTCGCGGTCTGCGCGTCAAGATCGGGTGTACGGAAAGCGTCCGCTATGGTGCCGGGCGAGGCGGGGTTAGGGCGGCCTGCGCTGGAGTTGGGTGTGCCGTTGACGGTCGCCAGAAGATCATCATGGGTCGGGGGCTCGAAACTGCGGCTGACGGCTGCAAAGAAGGTGTTGATCTTATCCGGCTTGTAGCTCACGCCAAGGCTCGGGCTCCAGCCCTGATAGCTGCGATCATAACTTGTGTCATTTGCGGGCACCGCGCCATTGGGTAGCCGGACGGTCGGATTGGCCGGGTTATAGGCAATGGTCGGGCGCGTCGAGAGGCTGTAATTGTCGTCATTCTTGCGCGTTGCATAAGCATAGGAAAGAGCGGGCGAAATGGTGAATGTGTCATTGAGCGGCACATTGAAACCGGCATGCAGCGCAAGCGTGCTGGCGTCGAGCGCGTTTTCACCGAATTGCGCGCCCTGCGTGCCTGACTGGTTCAGGTAATAATTGCGGTCCGCCGAACCGATGGAATATTGCGCGGTCGTCTCGAACAGGGGAAGGGCGGCGGTCTCGTCAGGACCATAGGCATAGCGAACGACGCCGGTGAAATCGCCGCCTCTGGTTTCGCGAATGCCCGCGGAAACAGGGAAGCGGAACGTGTCGTCCGTATAGGTGTAGCCCATCGTGACGTCTATGAGATGGGCATCGAATTCTGCCGTGGTGCGCGAGCCGATCAGGAACTGTTTTGCGTCGCGGCGGGGCCTGTCGCGCAGGACATTGGGACCGGGATTGATGGCGCCAGCGGGGGTTACGGTCGGCCCCGTATGGACCTGACGCGGGTTTGATTCAATCTGGCTTTTGGTCAGGGGACCAGAGACATCGAAACCCAGATCGGTATAGCCCCAGAAGACGCGGGTCTTGACGGTGTCGGAGACTTCAAAGCCGACATTGCCGCCGATGCTCAGGCGTTCGGACTCGTTATAATCGCGAAAACCGTCCCTTCGCGTATAATCGACCTGAAACAGGCCATCCATCGTGCCGGTCTGGAAACCGGCTTTGGCGGAAGCGCCAGCCTGTCCAAAGGAACCACCGTTGAGCGTCGCTTCCACGCCCTGATATTGCGCGCCGGTTGGCGAGACGAAATTGAGCGCGCCCCCCAGAACGGTTGCACCAAGCCGGTTGGCCATATAGCCGCGATAGATTTCTATCGTTTCCGCCAGACCCGGATTTGCGAAACCGACCGCATAGGAGCCATCGGCGCGATTGAGCGGCAGTCCGTCCTGAAGCATCAGGATGCCGCGTTAGACCGGGTTTTGTTGCAGGCCCGAGCCGCGTATCTGGATGCGGGGCTGGTCATTGCCGCCGAAAAAATTCTGGACGACGACGCCGGGCACAGAACTCAACGCGCGCGAAACCGTTTCGTTTGCCGTGAGGAGCCTGTCATCGCGTTCCACAAGCGTCACGCCGCCGGGCATGGCGTCAAAACGCTTTTTGAGGGCGGCATTGTCGCCGGTTGCGATAATAATCGGGTCCAGCACAATGGCTGTTCCGGGAGAGGCGGATTGGGCAAGGGCAAAACCGCACGTCGCGATCAGAACAATCCCGGTCGATGTCAGAAGGTGCAACATGCGTTGCTGGTGAAACCCGTATGGTCGTGTCGCGCCTTGCTTCTTACGCATCGATATCCCCTGCAATTGCGAGCATCCCATACCCGCGCCCTGTCGAAATGATGGGTCGTTAATAATCTTGAGTAAAAATATCTTCTTTGATCCAGCGCAAAGATCGGCACCACCCGCAGCCATAAGGTCGGGAAAAGTTTCAAGTCTGGTCGGAGTTGCGCAAATGTCTCAATCGTTACCTGTGAAGCGTCGTGCGTTTCTGGCGGGACTGTCTGCTGTTCCGATGGGGCTTTTCGCAAGCCATGTCTTTGTAAGCCATGTCATGGGGGGCGTTGCCGAAGCGCGAGACGGCGGGCTTGAGGAACTGGTGCTCTATGGTCCACCGGCCGGACCGTCGATTATTCTGGCGAACGCGCTTGCATCCGGCGATCTGAAGGCTGTTGCCGGAAAGCCGGGTTTCAAGGTGTGGCGCAGCCCCGACGAGATGCGCGCGGGCCTGACGTCGGGCACCATGTCGGCCGTCGTTCTGCCGGTTCAGGTCGCAGCCAATCTCTATAATCGCGGCATGAAACTGAAACTGCTCAACACGATGACCGACGGGCTCATCTATATTATTGCGCAAGATGCGGCGCTTGACAGCATCACAGCCTTGAAAGGCAAACGTCTGGCGGTCCCGTTTCGCAACGATATGCCCGATCTGGTTTTAAAGCGGCTGCTTGCTGAATACGGATTATCGCCCGAGATGGATATTCTGCTCGAAAATACGTCCTCTCCGGTTGAGGCCATACAGATGCTGCTGACCGGCAATGTCGATGCGGTTCTGGCGCCGGAACCGGCGATTTCCGCGGCGATCATGCTCGGCAAAGCCGCGGGCAAGACGATCAGCCGGACCATCGATGTGCAAAAGCTCTGGGGAGAGGTGACGGGGAAGGCACCAATCCTTCCGCAGGCCGGACTGGTTCTGACGGAGAAACTTTTTGCAGCGCATCCGCAATTGCCCGATCAGTTGCAAGATATCCTTGAAGTTGCGGCACAAAGGGTCAATGCAGATCCTGCGAAGGCTGCGAGCATTGCGGCGCAATCGCTTGATTTTCCGGAGCCGGTTCTTGCCGCCTCGATCGCAACGTCGCGTCTTGTCGTGACGCGCGCAGCCAAGGCGCGGCCAGCAATCGAAACAATGCTTGAAACGCTTTCGTCCAGTGAGCCTGCCATCATCGGCGGCAGGCTGCCGGACGACGGCTTCTATCTTTGAGCGGACGCGGCATGGCAGGCGCTATTGACAGGATCGGGCGTACAGGGCGTTTCATCTGGTCCGCCTGGTCGGGCCTTGCCGCGCTCATGTTGCTGGCCGCACTCTGGCAATTCGGGCACGAAACCTATGGGGATTTCATCCTGCCCTCGCCTTTGGCAACGCTCAAGGCTGCGATCACGATCCTCGGTGATCAACATGCTTGGGAGCTGACTTTCCTGACCAACCGCCGCGCGCTGAAAGGTTTTGCCATGGCAGCTTTTGCGGGGGGCAGTCTTGGTTTTGTCGCCGGCTATTTTCCGGCGGTGCTGCGACTGGCAAGACCATTGGTCACGGTTCTGCTCGGCGTGCCGCCTATTGCCTGGATCGTTCTGGCGATGATCTGGTTCGGCTCGACAGACGGCACCGTCGCGATGACTATTCTCGTATCGTCTTCGCCGCTTATTTTCGTCTCGGTTGCCGAAGGCATCATGATGC
>JAATGD010000088.1 GCA_015654965.1 Hyphomicrobiales bacterium | reverse complement strand
TGTAACGAGCTTTCCTAGAAAGCATGTAGCGAAACAGCCACGACTTGGTCACATCGCCATCCTTGGCGTTCCTGGCCGTGCTCTTCGCCACTTGAAGCCATAGCCCTCCGCCGTCGCCATAGAGACCAGGGGTCGTCTCTTTCGCGACCTTGGCTGCGCTCAGCTTGTTTATGGTTCTCGCCACACCTGCAATCCTACCCACAAATAATAGCTAGAATATGCCGGAATAATTCGGAACTTTCTAGAACAAAATCGAGTTATCGTGATTGTTATTAAAAGGTTTTTAGAACTACTTGGAGACCTTCGGAACTATGGCGGAAGGACGCTCTCTCCGCCATAACCATTGATATGATTGTTTTTCTTCCTGTGTCATCACTATGGACGTCGTGAAACACTTTTTACTTCAATGCCAAGCTAAACGCTCAAAGCGGTTCCTGTTTCAATTCAATCGCCGATTCAGCTCTAACCCATTGTTCTATCGCATTTTCCTCACGTAAAATCGCTTCGCACTTTTAGCTTAAAATATTCTAAGTGGTGTCTGCAGAACAGGCCTACCACCCAGTTTGGCCTTGGCATGAACGGCACGGTCAATGCTTAGTCTTCACCCTTATTATCTCTTGCAAAGGCAGGCACCTATGGTCATATTGTCCAAAGGTGATTTCAATATTATTTCAGTCTAATCTACCCTTTTCTTCATATTAAGCGCAGAATTATACAATAATATACTAATGAAATTGCCAACTATAATTTTAGAGAGTAATTTTATACAATACAGATGGAAAATCTATCACAGAAAACCTCATCGGGAGTAATTGGTAAAAATCGTCCTAGAATTTCCTAGCTCAGGCGCCAGGCCCGATCAGACCGTGTCATCCAGATATGTGATCCGGAATAATTCAGATCCGAGACCTTGCTCAGGTGTTTTTACAACGCGTAATTGAGGTAAACGAAATGACATATGCTCGGCGTTTTCTGATGCTGGGAGCCATGATTGCTTCCATCCTGTCCTTCCAGGCAAAAGCCGAAGATGCCAGCGGGCGGATCGAATTGCAGCAGGGCTGGCGCCTCATCCGCGATGACTCGGCCAGGGCGGACAATATCGATGTTCCCGCCACCGCGCTCGGTGACAAGGGATATGCGATAGCCAGAATGCCATCGACGGTGCTGAATGCACTGAGCAAGGCAGGCGTCTATAAGGACATCTATTTCGGCGACAATCTGTTCCGTGTCGACAAGGATCTATGGAAGCACCAGTGGTGGTACCAGACCGGGCTGACCGTACCGGAGGGCCATGAGCGCTATACACTGATATTCAACGGCATCAACTACCAGGCCGAAATCTGGCTGAACGGCCAGAGGGTCGCGGGGCCGGACGGCATTACCGGCATGAGCCGGAAGTACGAGTTCGACGTCACGAAATATGTGCGTCCGGGCAAAGACAACCTTCTGGCCGTCAAGGTTACCCCGGAACAGCGCACCCCCGCCCTGACGGTCGGAGACAACCTCAAAAGGGGTGGCGGCGAAGGCGTGGATATAGCCGAGACATGGGCTGACTGGCTCAATCTCAAATATATGGACGACCCGAAGGCAGGAGCGACGTTCGTTCCCGACAAGAATGCGGGTATCTGGCGCAAGGTCTATCTTACCTATGGCGGCGACGTTGCAGTGCGCAATCCCTATGTCCAAACCGACCTGCAGGTTCCCGAGCTCAAATCCGCCAAGCTGAAGGTTTATGCTGATCTCGTCAACCGCTCACCCGAGCCGGTGACGGGCGTCCTCAGCGGAGAGATCACCCGCGAGGGCAAGCCGGACATCCACTTCGAGAAGACAGTCGCGCTCAAAGGCAATGAAGCCCGCGAGGAAAGCTTTACGCCTGAAGAGATCAAGGCGCTGACGGTGAGCAAGCCGGACGTCTGGTGGCCCTATATCTGGGGCAAGCCGAACCTGTACAATCTGAAGATGAGTTTCAGCATCGGCGACAAGACCTCCGACAAGGCGGCAATCGATTTCGGTATCCGCAAGATCACGCAGCATAGGGACAACACGAAGTTGTTCCCCGAGTTCCCCAATCCGGGCGCCTTCTACATAAAGATCAACGGCCGCGACTATCTGATCCGCGGCGGCGACTATTCGCCGGATCTCCTCTATGACAACGATCCGCAGCGCGACCGCGCCACCATTCACTACGTAAAGGATCTCGGCCTCAATATGCTGCGATGGGAAGGCAGATTCGGCGACGATGACGTGCTTGATCTCGCCGACAGGGAAGGTATTCCCGTCATGCGCGGCCTCATGTGCTGCGGCGCATGGGAATTGTGGAGCCATTGGGACGCAGGCGATTACGATATCGCCTATGCATCGTTCCGTGACATGATAACGGATTTCCGTTCCCATGCATCGGCGTCCCTCTGGTCTAACGGCAGCGACGGCCGTCCGCCGGAGCACGTGCTCGAGAAATACCATGACATCCTGAAGGAACGGCGCTGGCAGAACGCCGTCGTGGATACCGTCTCGGCGCGCAACAGCGACTGGAGCGGTATTCATATGGGTGCCCCCTATTCGTGGCGTTCGCCCGCCTTCTGGTTCAAGGGCAGTATCGTCGGCGCTCAGGGTTCGGTCGCCGAAGCGGGTAGTAACGAAACCATCCCGCCAATGGAAAGCCTGAAGAAGTTCCTGCCGGAAGACAAGCTCTGGCCGATCAACAAATTCTGGGAAATGCATGCCGCCGCAGCACCCGGCAACAACACGCTGGACAGTATCCGTCAGGCGACCGAAAAGCGATACGGCCCGTCGAACAGCGTCGAGGATTTCGCACGCAAGGCGCAGCTTGCTGGCTACGAAACCACCCGTGCCCGTAACGAAGCTTATGGCGCACTCGGCTGGCAAACCCACAAGATGACGATGAACCTGATGCTCAACAATGCTTGGCCATCCTTCTTCGGGCATCTGTAAGACGATTATCTGAAACAGGGTGGCACCTATTTCGGTGCCAAGAAAGCCCTGCAGCCGCTCAGCGTTGTTTTCGACGGCTATGCCCCCGGCGATCATGCAAAGGCGAAAGTCTATCTGGTCAACCAGACCCCGGAGTTAAAGCGGAACCTGACAGTCACGGCCCGCTTCTATGACCTTGGCGGCAAGCTGAAACATGAGAGAAAAGCGAATGTCAAAAAGGCCGGCTCCGCCACTTCAACGACCGCTCTGACGCTACCGCGTTTCAAAAATATGGGGCCGGTCTATTTCGTGCGCCTGCAACTTCGCGACGCCAGTGGCCGGTTGATCACGGAAAACACCTACTGGCAGTCGGCCAAGGACGACATTCCGGAAAACATGGATCCGACCGTGGTGATAGACGCCATGATCCTGAAGCAGAAGCAATGGGCGGATTTTACCGCGCTCAACGACATGCCGAAGGCGGAACTCAAGACCGCGCTCAAGGAAATCGATACCAAAGGCGATAACCGCCGCTTCCGCATCACGCTGACCAATCCGACCCGCCATGTCGCCTTCTTCGTCCGGGCGGAACTGCGTGAACATGCAGCCTCGGGTGAGATCCTGCCGATCACCTATGACGACAATTACGTCACGGTCTATCCCGGTGAAACACGCGAGATCACAGCCGACGTCGCCAAGGTGCAGATCGAAGGACAGAAACCGGTACTGGCAATCGAGGGATATAATCTTCGCTGACAGAGGCATTCCGGCAAAGATGCTTCATCTTTGCCGGAATGCATGAAACAAACGGATAGAGCGGTTCCGGTCACGACGCTTCGGCGGGAACTGCGTCTCTTTATCTGTTTTCGTGGATGTCTTTATCCCATCTCGCAGGATCGGAAATTGCGATAGAAAGCAAAAATCCCGGACAAAGCCGGGATTTTGATGCCTGAAACTATTATGAAAACTGGAGCGGGCGAAGGGATTCGAACCCTCGACCCCAACCTTGGCAAGGTTGTGCTCTACCCCTGAGCTACACCCGCTCGCACCAGTCTTTCCAGAGACAAATCATCTCCGTCAGGCAGGCGCTATATGAACCAACGCGTTGCGGATTGCAACAGATAAACGATGCCCCCGTATAAGATTTTTTACCGCTGTGGATGACTGGAATCCGCAACTGATTATTTATCGTCGCAACCGCGAGGCGCTGATCATGGAAGCAAACAGCGCAAAGCCCGATGCGATGAGCAGAATATGCGGCGTTCCCTCCACGCCCCAGCGCGCCATTAAAAACGCGACGAATGCAGCGCCCAGTGATTGTCCAAGCAGGCGTGCGGTGCCCAACATGCCACTACCCGCCCCGCTGCGCGAGCGCGGCGTGGATGTCATGATCATGCGATTGTTGGGAGCCTGAAACAGGCCGAAACCAATCCCGCAGATCGCCATGCGCCAACAAATATCGGCAATCGTCGGCTGGTCAGGCAACATGCCGACCAGCGCCAATCCGGCTGCAAAAATGATCAGGCCAAGCAGCCCCAGAATCGCCGGAGAGTGCTTGTCGGAAAGCTTGCCGGAGAGAGGAGCCACCAGCGCCAGCGCCACAGGCCATGGCATCATGAGAAACCCGACTTCAATCGGTGCAAAACCGAATACGGTCTGGAACAGGAATGGCAGGGAAATGAATGCCATCATCTGCGCCAGAAACGACATGATCGATGTGCACAGCGAGAGCGTGAAAACCGGAATCCGCAACAGATCGAGTGGCAGAAGCGGATCACGCATGCGCAGTGAACGGCGGGTGAGCCAGATGCCTGCGCCAAGGCATAGGGCTGCTTGCAAAAGCACGATAGCATAACTCTCATTATTGCCGGCGCTGTCGATGGTTGTCACAAGAAGACCGATCATCAAAGCACTGAGGATTGCACCAAAAATATCGAATTTACGCGCCGAAAGATCGCTTTCCGGCAGACTACGGATGCCCATGGCAACGGCTGCAATCCCGAGCGGAATATTGATGACGAACAGCCATGGCCATTCGAGTGACGAGAGAATAATGCCGGCAAGCGTCGGCCCGATGGTCGAGGAAACCGCCACCACCAGCGCATTCAACCCTATGGCAGTCCCAAATTTTGCCTGTGGAACGGTATAACGTAGAAGCGCTGTATTGACACTCATCAGCCCTGCCGCCCCCAAGCCCTGCACGATACGCGCAAGCGTGAGCGCTTCCAGTGAACGGGCGAATACGCAGGCAACAGAAGCGACCGTAAACAGGGAAACACCGGCCAGATAGACGCGGCGATAGCCGTAAATCTCGCCGAGTGCAGCAAATGGCAGCAGGCAGATGACGATTGCCAACTGGTAGCCATTGACGATCCAGATTGAGGCCGAGGGACCTGCGGAAAAATCAGCCGCAATTGTTGGAAGCGCGACATTTGCAATGGTGCCGTCAACCACGGCAAGCGTCAGACCGACCACCAGAGTTGCCCATGCCCAATAGATACGCGGCTTCGGCAATCCATCCGGCACTGCGGATGGGCCTTCCTGAACAGCGATTTCGTGCTTCATTTCACCAACCGGTAATGAGATAAGGAGCGGCAGAAAGACGCTCTAAACATGAGGGTTTTGAGAACCTTATCCTAATTGTAAGGCTCCTGAAACCTTGGAAGCTATAATTATGTCGTGACACCTGTTAAAAGCTGGCAAACCAATTCCGATGCCTGACTGGAATGAATGAGAAATGAGGGGAGCCATGGGTAAATTGCTGAAAGCCGGGCTTGTCACAGCCATGATGCTGGCATCGATCAATGGTGCCTTTGCAAAGGACACACTGATTGTCGGCGAAGTGCTGGAGCCGCCGGGTCTGGACCCGACTGCCAATGCCGCAGCCGCCATCCGGCAGGTCACTTACGCCAATCTTTATGAAGGTCTGGTGCGCATTGCCGAAGATGGCACGGTCAAACCATTACTGGCTGAAAGCTGGACCATTTCCGATGACCGGCTAACCTATCGTTTCAAGCTGCGCGAAGGTGTCAAATTTCACGATGGTACGCCTTTCGACTGTTCGGTAGTGAAATTCGCCTATGATCGGGCAGTTGCGCCCGATTCCACCAATGCGCAAAAAGGCCTGTTCGAGCCGATTGCCAGCACGCAGTGCCCTGATGGTGCAACCGTTGTCGTGACGCTGAAACGCCCGACCTCGAATTTCCTGTTCAATATGGGTTGGGGGGATGCGGTGATGCTTGCGCCCAATACAGCTGCTACCAACAAAACTCGTCCCGTGGGCACAGGCCCGTTCAAGTTCGCGCGGTGGGTGCAGGGCGATCGCATCGAGCTGGAACGCAATCCTGATTACTGGGGCGGTCCTGCAAAATTATCCGCCGTCACATTCTGCTTTATAAGCGACCCGTCAGCGGCAGCAGCGGCAATGCTCGCCGGAGATATCGACGCATTTCCGATGTTTCAGGCCCCTGAACTGATCAATCGACTCAAGAGCGATGACAGGCTGCATGTCGAAGTAGGCGATAGCGCTGGCAAGGTCATTTTGGCGCTCAACAATGCCAAAGCTCCCTTCAACAATGTCAAGGTGCGACAGGCGCTCGCGCATGCCATTGACAGCAAGGCCCTGATCGAAGGCATATATTCCGGTTTTGGCAGCCCTATCGGCTCGCATTATGCGCCGGTCGATCCGGGCTATGTCGATCTTTCGCAAACCTATGCTTACGATCCCGCCAAGGCAAGACAGCTTCTGGAAGAAGCAGGCGTAGCACCGGGAACAAAAATCACCATCACGCTGCCGCCGCCGGTCTATGCGCGGCGTGGCGGCGAGATCATCGCGGCGATGCTTGCCGAAGTCGGCATCGAGACCGATCTCGTGCCGATTGAATTCGCGCAATGGCTGGATCAGGTCTTCAAACGCGCTGATTATGACGCCACGATCATTGCCCATATCGAAGCCCGAGATCTCGATATTTATGCGCGGGACACCTATTATTTCAACTATGACAGTGCCGACTATAAGGCGCTTTACAAGGCCTATGCAACAGCAGGCAATGACGCGGAGCAGCTTGAACTTGTGAAGAAATTGCAGGAAAAACTCGCCGCGGACGAGCCTAATATTTTCCTCTATGCGCTTCCGAAAATCGGCGTCTGGAACAAGAACCTCAAAGGATTGTGGAAGAACATGCCAATCCCGGCTGATGATGTAACGCAGGCCTATTGGGAGTAGCGGCTTGCTGACTTACCTATCCGGGCGGCTGATAACGCTCCTGCTGACGACACTTGCAGCATCGGTCATCGTTTTCCTGCTCATGCAGGTGCTGCCGGGCGATCCGGCAGCGGTGATGCTGGGCATCAATGCAGAGCCTGAAACGCTGGAAGCCCTTCAACGCCAACTTGGCCTCGATCAACCGCTGTGGTGGCGTTATTTTGCGTGGATCAGCGGCTTTCTCAAAGGGGATTTCGGCACGAGCTACACTTATTCCGTGCCCATCCGCGAATTGCTCGCCCCCCGTATCATGATCACGCTGCCGCTGGCACTTCTCTCCATGCTCCTGTCGGTCGTCATTGCCATCCCGCTTGGCGTTTATGCCGCCGCAAGACGCGGTAAGATCTGCGACACGCTTTCCATGAGCGTGGCGCAGATCGGGGTTGCCATCCCCAATTTCTGGCTGGGCCTCCTGCTCATCCTGCTGTTTTCGCTTCAGCTGGGCTGGTTTCCGGCGTCCGGTTTTGCAGGCTGGCAGAATGGTATCCTGAACGGTATCCGCTCACTGTTCTTGCCAGCCTTAGCGCTGGCCTTGCCACTCGCAGCCATTCTTGCACGCGTCACCCGCTCGTCGGTTCTTGAAACCTTGCAGGAAGATTTCGTGCGTACCGCCCGCGCCAAGGGGCTGACGCGCCGTGCCGCACTCTGGCACCATGCCGTGCCAAATGCGCTGATCCCGGTCATCACCATCATCGGCTTGCAATTCTCGTTTCTTCTAGCAGGCACGATCATTATTGAAAATGTCTTCAATCTTCCCGGCATTGGTCGACTGGTGTTTCAGGCTATCGCCCAGCGCGATCTTGTCACTGTGCAATCACTGGTCACGTTGCTTGCGGCTTGCGTCATTGTCATCAATTTCATTGTCGATCTCGCCTATGGCTTGCTTGATCCGCGACTTTTGAATGGTGATAAGCGATGAGCCGTAATCTGACGCCGGGCCTCGCTATCACGACTATTCTGATTGCCATGGCACTCGTGTCCTTTTTCTGGACGCCATTGTCGCCAACGGCAATGAATTTCCGCGACAAGCTACAGGGACCAAGCCTCGTTCATTTCTTCGGAACCGACAATTTCGGCCGTGACATATTTTCGATGATCATGGTGGGGGCGCGCAATTCCATTGCCGTTGCTATTATTGCTGTCCTCGTGGGAGCAGGCATTGGTGTGCCGCTCGGTATCTTCGCAGCGGAACGCGGCGGCTTTGTGGATGGCCTCGTCATGCGCATGACCGATCTGGCTTTTGCCTTCCCTGCCCTTCTTTCCGCCGTCATCATCACGGCGATTTTCGGTCCCGGTGCTGTCAATGCGATGATTGCCATTGGCATTTTCAACATTCCGGTCTTTGCTCGCATTGCGCGGGGCGTATCACTCGGTCTCTGGCAGCGCGACTATGTAAAAGCTGCGCGTTGCGCCGGACGGGGCGATCTCGCAATTGCCGTCCAGCATGTGTTGCCTAATATAAGCCATATGCTGATCGTGCAGGCGACAATCCAGTTTGCCTTGGCTATCGTCGCAGAAGCAGGCCTCTCCTATGTCGGGCTTGGCACGCAGCCACCCAATCCAAGCTGGGGACGGATGTTGAATGACGCGCAAACCTATATTTACGATGCGCCATGGCTTGCCATTTTCCCCGGCCTTGCCATCACGCTTGCGGTCCTTGGGCTTAATCTGCTTGGCGATGGTCTGCGCGACCGGCTTGACCCGCGCTTGCGGAGGCAAGGATGACAAAACCCTTGCTCGAAATGGTGGACATGTCTGTGGTTCTGAACGACCGGACAGAGATTGTGTCCGGCATCACGCTTGCGATCAATCAGGGCGAACGCTTTGGACTGATCGGCCAATCAGGCAGCGGCAAATCCATGACCGCTCTTGCCACGATGGGGCTACTGCCCGAAGGAATGCAGATAACGGGCGCTATAAATTTTGCCGGCGAAAACCTGACCGCGCTTTCAGAAAGTGCATTGTGCCAATTGCGCGGACGCCGCATGACGATGATTTTTCAGGAACCGATGACCGCGCTCAATCCGGTCAAAACCATTGGCGCACAGATTGCCGAGGGACGCCGCCTGCATCTCAAGGAAAACCGGACTGACGCAGAACGGCAGGCGCGAAGATTGCTTGATCGTGTCGGACTGCCTGCCCCGCGTTTCGGACTTGATCTTTATCCTCACCAGCTTTCGGGCGGGCAGCGCCAGCGTGTGATGATCGCCATGGCCATTGCCTGTGAGCCGAATCTGTTGATTGCCGATGAGCCGACAACGGCGCTCGATGTGACCGTGCAGGCGCAAATTCTGGCGCTTCTCGATGAACTGATCGATGAAACGGGCATGGCGCTGATGCTCATCAGCCATGATCTTGGCGTGATCTCGCGCATGACACCACGCGTTGCGATCATGCATGACGGGCGCATTATTGATACGGGCGAGACGCGAACCATCGTACAGCGATTGGCACATTCCCGGTCCCGGCCAACCACGCCTCCCGCTCATCAGCTCACAAGTGATGCAAAGCCGCTATTGCGGGTGGAAAACGTGGTACGCGATTACCGGATGCCGCGCAGATCGCTCTTTTCCGCACCTCAAAATCTGCGCGCCCTGCATGGTATCAGCCTTGAAATCGCTGAAGGCGAAAGCCTTGGGATTGTAGGGGAAAGCGGCTCGGGAAAATCCACGCTGGCACGTGCAATCATGGGGCTGGAGCGCCCGCAAGCGGGAAAAATCCTGATCGATGGTCAGGATATTTTTGCGCTCGACCGCCGTGCCATGCGTGAGGCGCGTAAAAGTTTTCAGGCCATTTTTCAGGATCCTTACGCCTCACTCGACCCTCGCCACACGGTCAGGCGCATTATTGCCGAACCCATCGTATCGCTTGAACCCGAAACCTCTGCGGAAAATCGCGATGCTCGAGTGGCGGAAATGCTTGAAGCTGTCGGATTACCCAAAGAGGCGGCTGAAAAATATCCGTATGAGTTTTCCGGCGGCCAGCGCCAGCGTATCGCCATTGCCCGCGCCCTGATTACCCGACCGGCCCTTATCGTCGCCGATGAACCGGTTTCAGCGCTCGATGCTTCCATTCAGATGCAGGTTCTCGATCTGATGCTCGACTTGCGCCAGCAATTCGGCCTTTCCTACCTCTTCATTAGTCACGATCTCAATGTGGTGCGCAGTGTAACCGATCGCGTGGCGGTTCTTTATCAGGGCCGCATTGTCGAGGAAGGGCCAACGGCGGAGGTGTTCGATCACCCGCAACACGCCTATACCAAGGCGCTGATCGATGCGGTGCCAAAGATCATTTAGCTCCGTGGACGCAACGGCGCGCGCTCCTTGTAGCGCTCGACGGCGGTCAGTTTCTGCACGATTGGCTCTGCATCGCGCCAGCCATAAATTTCGGTGTGCAGATATTCGAGTTCCGCGTCAAGCTCGTCCTCACCCACTTCCGTCCACCACGATTTCGGGCGTCCCTCATTACCATCCGACCAGCGATAGCCACGGGCCTTGAGGTGATCCTTCATCTCGAAGGGGCTGTTTTCGGCATAGATGCGCATGCGCGCGCGGCGGCTGGCTTTCAGCAATTCGGCAAAGGGCGTCGTCTTGCCCGATTTTCCCTTGAGAACAGCCAGAAGCGCCTGACAATCATCCTCGGCACGGTGGCCATTATGGAAATAACCGCTCTGCCCGATCAGATAGCCAAGCTTTGCGCCTTCAAAGCCGCGTGCGGTCCAGTCTATTTCCTTGACCGAACAGGCCCATGGCTTGTTGGCAAAACCTGCCAAAAAGCGTTCCAGGAACGGACGATCAAAGCCTGCATTATGCGCAATGATGATATCCGCCGCATTGACCAGCGCTTCCAGCTCCTCACGCGGAATGGCCTGCCCCTTGACCATTGCATCTGTGATGCCGGTGATACGCGTGATCTCCGCAGGGATCGGTTTTGACGGTTGTTGTAACGCACCAAAGGTCGCACAGACATCGCCGATGGACCCATCATCCGCATAGCAAAAAGCCACGGCACCGATTTCGATGATTTCTTCCTGTGCAGGATTAAGGCCAGTCGTTTCCGTATCCACCACAAGCCCAAGGCGTGGAAAAGTGACCCGATCAGCATCAGGCACGGTGGGCGGCGGATCGAGACGTTGCAGGATACGATAGCGTCCACTGTCCTTTAACTGACGGACCATCGCCGCCTCATCAAGAACCGGCACGATATCTGCCTGTTTCAGATTTTTCTTGCGTGAATGCTGCGGCCCGCGCGCTCCGCCTTCACTCTCCTCCTCAGGAGAAGCAAAAAGGTCGAACTGGTGGCGCATCAATCTTCTCCGGGTCGATATATCACGTTGCAAAATGACATTGAACCCGCTTGGGACCAAGCGCTCATTCGCATTAGTAACAGGTAATGCGCATAGTCAGAATGACAAGATTTTACCGATAATCTTCGGCTGTAAATAATTTAGTTACCATAATTCGTCATTCTTGCGCCAAGGTTTTGAACCAGTCATCGCACTGTCTGCCTCTTTTATCCCAGCTTGCCGCAAGGTAGTGGAACAAGCTCCATTCCGGTTGTTATTATGGCGTATGTAACAGATATTTATGGCTTTTCTGCCTCGCAGGACAAAGGCTTCAAACTGCCGTTGAGCATAGCAGGCTTTGCGCGACTGGCCGCTTTCGCTTTAGCCATCATTCTGTCCGCAAGCTGGATCATAGCGGCACTTGGAACGCTGGAAACCATCATACCGGCCTATGCGCCCGTTGCCCCCTCCATGCGCCGCATTCCGCTGACGCTCACGCACCAGGGCAATTCGCCATCCGCACGAATACGGCAAAGTTTCATCAAGGCCTATACGGCCCAATCCGCCTATTCCAATCTGGACTGGCGTCGCAATACGGTGTCCTCGGATAAGCTTGTCATCACGGATGTGGGTCCCGATTCCGTGATTGACGGGGTACCTTTGGCCGACATCATTGCCGAAAAGCTGATGGCACTCAAAGCCACCGCACTGGCCTTTGCAACAATTTTGCAAAATGCTGAACAGAACCGGTTCAAACTTGCGGATCGCACGGTTCCCATTCCAGAACCGATTCCCGCGCCACAAGCGGCCACAGCCACCGCAAATCTTGAAGACAATGACGGGGTCATGCCCGGGGAAGTTCCACTCCCGGGTAAAAAGCCAGCGCTTTTACGTCCTCAGCCGCAAGATAAGACCCGACTGGTCCATGCACCGGAAAGCACGAAAAATATTGAGGCCGACAGCCCCGGGCGCCGCCTTTTCGGTTCACTCTTCGGCCATGCAGCACGCAGTCGGGTGGCAATTTATGATATTGCGGCAGCAACAGTTTACCTGCCGAACGGCGAAAAGCTGGAAGCCCATTCCGGGCTGGGCCAGATGCGCGACAACCCCAGATATGTCACGCAGAAAAACCGTGGCCCGACACCGCCGCATACCTATAATCTGCGGATGCGCGAGGCCCTGTTTCATGGTGTCGAAGCCATTCGCCTGACTCCGATGGATGGCAATAATCGCTATAATCGCGATGGGCTTCTGGCACACACATTCATGCTCGGCAAGCGCGGGGATTCCAATGGCTGCGTTGTGTTTCGCGATTATGCCCGCTTCTTGCGCGCCTTCAAGCGTGGTGAAATCAGACAGCTGGTCGTTGTGCCGCATATGTCCACGCAACAGGTTGCCTATGCGCAGTAAAGAAATGCGCTTTGGGCTTTAACGTCCCCGCTTATGCGTCCGTTCATAAAGCTCGCGGACAATCGTGCTTGCGGTCTTTTCAAACAGAAATGGCAAAATTGCATGGATCAACGCTGCCAGCGCCGCTCCATGCAATTTTGCCGAAAAACGTAATGCAAACAACATATGCTGAAAATAAGTCTCATCCACCGAACGGGGGTGATCGGTGAAGAGATGCGTAATATTTTTGCTCATTGTAAAATTTCTCCCTGAAAACTTAAAAGCAAATTTAAAATTTATTGCCCCATTTTTATGAGCGAAAACCGCCTTTTGTTGATTTTATTTTACCCATTTATCATGAGAAAAAATCTCAAATACACTTGAAATTCGTCAAAATATGGGACAATCATCCCATTATGAGTGCAAAAATTGATGACATTGATCGAAAAATCCTGAATGAGCTACAGGCAGACGGCACTCTTTCCGTGGATGCGCTTTCCGAGCGCGTCTACCTGTCACGCAATGCCTGCTGGCGGCGCGTCAAGCGCATGGAAGATGAAGGGATCATCAAGGCGCGCGTCGCTCTGGTTGACCCTGAACTGGCGGGATGCAGCCTTTCCGTTTTCGTTCTGATACGCACTCAAAATCATGACAAGGATTGGCTTGCGCTGTTTCGCAGCACCATGTCCCGCTTCCCCGAAGTGGTCAGCGTCTATCGCATGTCCGGGGAAATCGATTATGTGCTCAAGGTGCGTGTCTCGGACATGAAAGCCTATGACCGGCTTTATAAACGCCTGATTGAAAGCGTGCCGCTTTCCGATGTTTCCGCCTCCTTCGTCATGGAAGAAATCAAGGAAACAACCGCGGTTCCCCTTGATGTAATATCGTGAAGCGACTTTCGGACTCCGAATACAGGGCAAGGACTGTTTAAATTCACACATAAATTTGTGCGGCCATCCAACTGTCATTGCAAAACACCAAATAGACGGTACACCTTTAATCTCTTTTCGCGTATGAGCATCGCCAATTCGGATTCCCGCAGGAAAGGCTTTCCCATGACCGCAGCATCGTCTTCCGCCCCAACGCTCGGCATCATTCGCCTCGACAATGCGAAAGGCCTGGATTTGCCTGCTTATGAAACATCCGGCTCCGCTGGCATGGACCTGCGCGCTGCCGTTCCCGAAGACCGGCAGATCGTGCTGCTGCCGGGGCGGCGCACATTGGTGCCGACCGGCCTTGTCTTTGAAATTCCGCACGGCTTTGAAGTGCAGATCAGGCCGCGCTCCGGCCTTGCTTTCAAAAATGGCATTACCTGCCTCAACACGCCCGGAACCATCGATTCCGATTATCGCGGCGAGATCAAAGTCCTCCTGATAAACCTTGGTGAAGACGATTTTCGCATCGAACGCGGCATGCGCATCGCACAGGCCATCTTTGCGCCCGTTGTGCAGCCCACTATCGAAGAACGCTCCGCAATCAGCGAAACCGCAAGGGGCGCTGGCGGGTTCGGCTCGACTGGAACGGCCTGACCCTCCTTTTCTTCGTGATGAGGTCCACTCGAAAAGCCGGATATCCCGGTTTTTTTCGTTTTCATGCAGCATCAAACCTGCACCATGTTTCTTGGTATTTTTTAATTTTGCCTAATTGTTAGATTATGGCGCGTCCTACATGACAAATATTTAAGATGAAATCGCTTTAACGGGCGCTTAAAGACCAGACAGATAAAGAGCTTAACGCTGTAGGGATGGGAAAAACGCTTGATCACAATGCGCCTGACAGCAACCGCCCGTATGCAGCCCGAACAAGAATGATAAAAAGCAGAGGTTTCGAGGTGCTTCAGTCTTCCGTTTCACCCGGCAAGGGTCAACATGCAGCACCTTCGCACAAGCGCGGCACACCCAAAAAGCGCCGCATCTGGCCGTGGCTGCTCATCGCCGCACTTGTTGCAGGCAGCGGCTGGTTTTTATACGATTCATCAGCCAAAGAAAGCACGACCAGCAGCTATCTGGCCGAACCCGTGACACGCGGCAATATCGAAAATGCCATCACATCTGTCGGCACACTCAACGCGCTGCGTAGCATCAATGTCGGCGCGCAGGTTTCAGGGCAGTTGAAGAGTGTGAAGGTGGAAGTGGGTGATCAGGTCAAACAAGGCCAGCTCATTGCTGAAATCGATACATCTCCTTTTGAGAAAAAAGTCGAGATTTCCAGTGCGCAGCTCGACAACCTGAAAGCGCAGCTTCTCAGCAAAAATGCACAGCTCACTCTGAAAAAGCTGAATGCGAAGCGTCAGAAATCACTGCTTGTAACGCGTGGTGTATCACAGGCAACCGTCGATCAGGCTGATGCCGACCTTGCCGTGGCGGAAGCCGATGTGAAGGCGCTCAGCGCACAGATCCGCCAGCAGGAAGCCCAGCTTGCCAGCGACAAGGTCGATCTCGGTTACACCAAGATTTACAGTCCGATGGAAGGCACGGTCGTCGACCAAAGCGCCAAGGAAGGCGAAACGCTCAATGCCGTGCAAAGTGCGCCGACCGTCGTTACCGTCGCAGACCTCAAGGTCATGACGGTCGAGGCACAGGTTTCTGAAGCCGATATTTCCAAACTCACCCCCGGAATGCCGGTCTATTTCACCCTGCTTGGACAACCGGACAAACGCTTTACCGGCACGTTGCGCCAGATCAAGCCAACCCCGGCAACCGAAAACAATGTTGTTCTCTATTACGCTCTGTTTGACGTTCCAAACCCGACCGGCGAGTTGATGATCGATATGAGCGCACAGGTCTATTTCGTAATTGATTCGGCTGAAAACGTACTCCTTGTTCCCGTGTCTGCCTTGAGCGAAAACCGCGATACCACAACACGAAAAGTTCAGGAAACCGTACGGGTGGTCGACGCAAACGGCTCCATCATCGAGCGTCCTGTCGAGGTCGGTGTGCGCAGCCGCGTACAGGCCGAAATTAAAAGCGGACTTGAAGAACGCGACAAGGTCATCGTGACAAGCGCGTCAGGCCAAACAACAAATGGTAGCGGCGGCAATAATCGCGGACGGGGCGGCGGGCCATTCTTCTGATGACATATCCCATGGAAAAAACACCGCTCATCAGGCTTGAGGATATCCGCAAGACCTACCACAATGGTGATCTTGCCATGGAGGTCCTGCATGGGATCACGCTTGATATTCATGCGGGCGAATTCGTTGCCATCATGGGCGCGTCGGGGTCTGGCAAATCCACGCTGATGAATATTCTGGGTTGTCTCGACAACCCGACGGGCGGAGAATACCTCCTCGACGGCGAAGACGTTTCAATGCTCGATGCCGACGCATTGGCCGCCTTGCGGCGGCGTACCTTCGGCTTCGTGTTCCAGAGCTATAATCTGATCGCCACATCCACGGCGCAGGAAAATGTCGAGGTTCCGGCTATCTATGCCGGCATGTCCGCTGCTGAACGTCATGAACGGGCTGCCAAACTGCTCACATCCTTGAAGCTTGGCGACCGTCTGGATCATCGGCCCAATCAACTTTCAGGCGGCCAGCAACAGCGTGTTTCCATTGCGCGCGCCTTGATGAATGGCGGGCGCATCATTCTCGCCGATGAGCCGACCGGCGCACTTGACAGCCAGAGCGGCGAAGATGTCATGGAACTGTTGCGCAACATGCATCGGCAGGGCCACACCATCATTGTCATCACCCATGCGCGTGAAGTGGCTGAACGCGCTGATCGCCTGATCGAGATCAGGGATGGGCAGATCCTGTCAGATACCGTCAAGCGGGACAGGCCAGGCGAACGGGTGTCTCAGCCTCTGCAACAGCAAAATGACGAGCGCCATACGGCAGGCATTGCCGATATTTCTGAAGCCGTCAAAATGGCTATGCGGGCACTCAAGGCCAATATTTTCCGCACGATCCTGACGCTGCTGGGCATCATCATCGGCGTAAGTTCCGTGGTCACCATGCTGGCAATCGGCACAGGCGCGCAGAATTCCATTCTCGACCGTATCAACGCCATGGGTACCGATCTCATTCTCGTGCGTCCCGCCATGACTGGTTTCCGTGGTTCGGGAAGCATTGCCACGCTCGTGCCGGAAGACGCCGATGCCATTCTGGAACTGCCCAATATCAAGTCAGCCGTGCCGGAAGTCACGGGCACCGTGACCTTGCGCCATGGCAATATCGATTATCAGTCCCAGGCCAATGGCACGGTTCCGGCTTTTTCGGAAGCCAAATCGTGGAAGGTCGCAAGCGGCGATTTCATCACCCAGAACGATATAACATCCTATGCACCGGTCGCAGTCATTGGCTCAACCGTGGCCAAAACCCTGTTTCCCGATGGGGCCAACCCGATTGGCCAGCATATCCTGATCCAGAAAATCCCTTTTCAGGTCATCGGCACGCTGGAATCCAAAGGCGCGGGCTATAGCGGCACCGATCAGGACGATGTGGTGATCGTGCCCCTTTCGACAGGAAACCTGCGTCTTTTCGGCCAGAAATATGTCCGCACGATCACCGTGCAGGTCAAGGATTCCGATCTCATCAACACAACGCAGGACCAGATTCAGAGCTTGCTCGACGAGCGCCACAAGAAACAGGACACGATGATCACCAACATGTCCTCGATCCGCGAGGACGCGACCGCCATGGGCAACACCATGACCGTTTTTCTGGGATCGGTCGCCGCCATATCGCTGCTGGTGGGCGGTATCGGGGTCATGAATATCATGCTGGTCAGCGTCACTGAACGCACCCGTGAGATTGGTGTGCGGATGGCGACCGGCGCACGGCGGCGCGATATCCTGCTGCAATTCATCACCGAAGCACTGACCGTCTCGGCTATCGGCGGTGCCTTTGGCGTCATTCTCGGCCTTGGCACGGCAGCGCTTGCCGGTTGGGCTGGTCTTTCGATCGGCTATAGTGTCGGCCCGGTTCTGCTGGCCTTTGCCTGCGCTTTTGCCACAGGTCTCGTCTTCGGCTTCCTGCCTGCCCGCAAGGCTTCCCGTCTTCTGCCAGCGGTCGCGCTCTCCTCTGAGTAAATGGCTTCAATCCAATAATGAAAAAAGCCGCCCTGAATTTTCAGGGCGGCTTTTTTTTTGGTCTTTATTCCCGGCGCTTTACTTGAACAGCAACGGCAGCGTAATCGGCATCCGCGCCTTGGCAATTGCCGGCGGGGGCGCTGGCACGGGGGAAGCGCGCCGTGCGGCTTCCAGCGCCAGCTGATCGACTTCCGGATTGCCCGATGATCCTGCCAGACGAGCCGAAAGGACATTGCCCGAAGGATCGATGACGAAGGTTACCCGGACCAGCCCCTTGGCATTGCGCGCCTTGCGTTGCAAGTAGCGAACATTGCGCGCCATATGCGATTGCAGTTTCGAGGTCCACTTGGAAGAACTGACGCCTGCGGACGCGGAATTTTCCCCACGCCGGTTGGCCGCCGACCGCTCTCCACTCGTTGCATCTATGCTCGGAGCAGCTGCCTGACGGGTTTCCTTCGCTTTTTCAGCCTTTTTGGGTTTCTCAATTTTCTTCGGCTTCGGCTTTTCAACCTTTTTGGGTTTTGGCTTGGGTTCCGGTTTCGGCTCCGGCTTTTCAACCGGCTTGGGCATTGCAACCTCGGCCTTTTCAGCCTCGACGATATCGGGAACGATTTCTTCGGGTTCCGGCTGAACCTCAGGCTCGGGCGGCGTAATTTCTTCTGGCTCAGGCGGTGCCGGCTCTGGTTCCGGCTCGACTTCCTGCGGTGCCTCTACCGTTTCCTGTTGCGCCTGTTCGGAAACCTGTTCTTCGATAGGCGCGACCGGCTCAGGTGCCAGTTCCACAACCATGGCCGCAACTTCAGCACCATCCGGCTGATCCTGCTCCTGCGCCATATGAACGACATAGGCACCGGCGGCATGTGCAGTCAAAACAACAACGCCCGCCAGAAGCCAGCGCCCTGTATCACGCCAGAACGAGCGGTGCGGCACATCGGATGACGCAACCTTAATAGGAGGATGTTCGGGCGGAATCTTGGTCATTGGGCCGCTCCGGGGGCGACATCAGGAGCCGCGCCAGCCGGTTGGGAAGCTCCTGTCGCCGGTGCCGCAGGCGGGGTCGCCGCACCAACGGTTTCAAGCCCCACAAGAGCGATCTTGAGATAGCCCGCCTCGCGCAACAGGTTCATGATGCGCATCAGCTCCTCATAGGGAACCGTCTTATCGGCGCGCAGGAAGACGCGGGCTTCCTTGTTCTTTTCCGTCACCCTGTCCAGTGCAGCGCTCAGATTTTCACGCGCAACAACGTCATTGCCGACGCTGATGCTCAGATCCGTCTTGAGCGTCACATAAAGCGGCTTGTCGGGACGGGGTGCCGCCGCCGCAGTGGAAGCGGGCAAATCCACTTTCACATCAACCGTCGCCAAAGGTGCCGCAACCATGAAAATGATCAGAAGAACCAGCATCACATCGATAAAGGGCGTTACGTTGATCTCGTGATTGAGTTCAAGCTCGTCACCGCCACCTTCGCGAACCTTTCCAGCCATAATGCCTACTCCGCAGCATGCAGTGTGTTTTTACGCACACCAGCCACATTGAAATCGAGATCGCGGCTGACCAGGCGCTCAACACCTGCCGATGCATCCGCGAGCAACGAGCGATAGCCAGTGATCGAGCGCGCAAAGGAATTATAGATGACGACGGCAGGGATAGCGGCAACCAGACCGATAGCCGTTGCAAGCAACGCTTCAGCAATACCGGGGGCCACGACGGCAAGATTGGTCGTCTGCGCTTCACTGATATTGATGAAGGAGTTCATGATGCCCCAGACCGTGCCGAAAAGACCGACAAAGGGTGCAACGGAACCGATCGTTGCCAGAACGCCCGTACCTTTGGAAAGGTTACGGCCTGCCTTGGCTTCAATACGTGACAGGCGCGAAGAAACACGCTCCTTGACACCTTCGCCGCCCGAATGCGCCACAGCGGGGCTTGAAAGACGCATTTCGTCTTCGGCCGCGCGCACCATGATGGCGCCGGGGCCTTTCATGCCATCCAGCGTTTCAACCGCTTCCGAAAGTGTTGCCGAATGCCCGATGATCTTGAGCGCTCTTTTGGCACGGCTGCGTGCACCGGCGAGCTCAAGCGACTTTGCGATCCACACGGTCCATGTTGCAAGAGACGCCAGCCCCAGACCGATCATCACGCCTTTGACAACCCAGTCAGCAGCCATGAACATGCCCCATGGCGACAGGTCATGCGGCAGGCTTATGTCTCTTTCTTCCGCGGCAGGCTGCACCGGAATGGCCGGGTCTTGCGGCTGTGCCTGTTGTTCGGCGGGAAGTGGCTGCGCGGGAGACGCAGAAGGCGCAGATACCTCGGGTGCCGCAGCAGGTGCAGGTGATGCCGGTGCTGCCGTAGAAGGAGCTACAGTCGTGCCGGTTGCCGGTTCGGACAGATTGCCGGAAGGCGGTGCGGACGGTGCCGCATCCTGAGCCATAGCTGACCCTGCTCCCAGCAATATAATGCTCATCGCCGCAGCCATGAAGCTTTTCCGACAGTAACCAGTCATCTTGATCGCCTTTTGATTTTTCAACTCTGGATATACACGACATCCAGCCAATGCACGCCACCGGGCTGCTTTTCGGCCCTTTCTTAACTCCCAATAATATGATG
>JAATGD010000147.1 GCA_015654965.1 Hyphomicrobiales bacterium | reverse complement strand
CGGCTGCATGATCGAGGAAACGCTCGTGCTCGTGCTCGGGATCGGCAGCGCCACGAGCGAACAGGTGACGGCGTTTCTCAATGGCGATCCGGCGATGAGCGTGAAGACGAGCCTCGTCACATGGCCGCTGAAAGAACCCTCGCCCGCCGGAACCCATGGTTTTGTCGCGATTGTTCCGACCGGCGTGCTGCGGCGCGGAATACTCAAAACCATCATGTTCCAGCATCGCGCCAAGGTGGCGCGCTATAATTTCGCCTCACGCGCCGCCCCTGTCGCCGATTTCGTCGCCATGATCGCCGATCTTGCCGGGCCGAGCCTGCCGGGCGTCATCGACGAACTGGTCGAAGGGCTGATATCCGGCCCCATCGGGCGCAAGAAACTTGCCGCCATCACCGTTCTGCTGCAAGCAGGCGCACGCTCGGACGGCTGTATCGAACTGATCGGCGGCAGCGACGAAGGCGAGATTTTCGTACAAGGCTGGGCGCAGGACCTGACGCCAGCGGTCACGCGGCTGGTGATCAGCGGCAAAAATTCATCGCTCGCCGAATGCGCGATCAGCGTCTTTGCCCGCACCGATCTCGATGATCAGGCCTCGGGCTTTGCCGGACTTCTGCTCGCCAATGAGCCGGTCGAGCCCAACGATATCGAACGGCTTTTGTTTCGCGGACGGCGCGGCTGGCGCTTTACGGAAGTCTATGACCGTCGCCTGCTGTCCGGCTCGCGTGAGACGCCCGGCCATATCCGCGCCATCCTGCCGCGTGTGCGAAGCTCGACCGATATTCTGCTGCGCCTGCGTTCGGCGGCAAACCGTTTTGACGGCGCGGATACGATTTCAGCCCTGCCCTTTCCGGTGCGCATGGGCATCGACAATGTGTTTCGCGTCGAAGGCAGCGGCCTGCTCGTTTCCGGCTGGCTGCTTGACCCGGACGCCCACGTCGAAGCGGTCAATCTGCGCCGTCATCGCGGCGCAATCCGTGTCGATACCACATGGACCCGCATCGACCGACCAGATGTCACCTATGAATTCGACAACCAGCCGCCCTTCAATGCGGGCCTTGACCCCAATCGCCACGCGCATGGCTTTGTCGTCTTCGCGCCCGAACTTTCCGGCGACAGCACCGCGCCCTTTTATATCGAACTTGTGATCAGCGACGGCAGGCGCGCTTTCCTTCCGCTGACCCCGACGCGGGTGACAGCACGCGATGCGATCATTCGGCAATTGCGCGTCACCGACCCCAATGCATGGGCGCTGCGCCATATCGTTGACCAACAGCTTGTGCCATTGCTGCGTGGCGTCAGCCGTCCGGCGCCGGAAGTTTTTGGCGTGGTCGATCTCGGCCCCTTCGAGGACGCCCTAGCCCATTCCGGCATTCCGCCTGTGGTGATTGGCATCGATGAACGCGTGGAGGAAATCGAGCCTTTGCTGGCCCTTCTGGCGCTTGATCCCGAAACGCGCATAGCACCCATCGTGGTTTCTGCGGCCAGCGACATTATCGACCGCATCTGTGTGCAATTACGCCGACTGGCCGATTTCTACCATCTGCGCATCCGGCTTGTGTCGGCCAGCGGTTCGGAAGATCTTTATGACGCGCTGGAAGTAGGCGCACGTGCGGTCAGCGGTGAGCGAATCGTCTTTCTCGCAGGCTCGCTGCTGCCGCGCCGCAAAGGCTGGCTCAACAAACTCGTCAGCGCCTATGATGCGCAGAACGAATGCGTTTTGTCCCCCACCCTCGTCTATGAAGACGATTCCATCCGCTGGGCCGGAACATGGGTGGCGGGAACACCATCGGCAGGCGAAACAAGCCTTGGCGAGCGCGCACTCATCAGCCGCTATGCGGGCTATCCGGCGGCCTCCATCTCCGGCATGCAATTGACGGAAGTCGCAACCGCAACCTTTGAATGCTGCATTCTGCCGCGTGACGCGCTGTTTTCGGTCAGCGGTTTTACCCGTGGCTATCTCGGCACCCACGAAAAGGGCCTCGATCTTGGCCTCAAACTCAAGCAGTCGGGCTTGCGCTCTTTCTGGCTGCCGCAGGCGCAGATGCTGGGCGCGGATGACACCTCCATGACCGACAAGGCATCGACCGTAGCACTCATCGAACGCATCGACCGTCAGGTGTTCGATGCGCGCTGGTCGAATATTCTGGCAGGCAGACGCCATATCTCCACGGAGGAACCCGCATGAGCGATGGACTGCGCGTTCTGGTCATTTCCCATGCCCATCCGTCGATCTCGCTGGGTGGCGGGGAAATCGCATCCTACAATCTGCACAAGGGGCTGAATGCCATTCCCGGCGTGCAGTCTGTCTATCTGGCGCGCGCGGGCCATCCGATCCCGCGCCATGGCACCACCGCGCTCATGAGCATGCGCCGCGCCAGCGATGAAATCCTGTTTCACGCCGACGAATATGACCATTTCTATCTCTCGAATAAAAATACCGATGAAATCCGCCGCGACCTGTTGCGCTTCGTGCGCGACTTCGACCCCGATATCGTGCATTTCCATCATGTGATGGGGCTTGGTCTGGAAACGCTTTATGCGGTGCGCGAGGCCCTGCCCGACCGCGTCATCCTCGTCACCTTTCACGAGTTCCTGTCGATCTGCAACAATGACGGGCAGATGGTCAAGGCAGGCACGTCGAAACTCTGTAACGAAGCCTCACCCATCGATTGCCACGCCTGTTTTCCCAACATACCGCCTGCGCGTTTCCTCAAACGCGAGCGTTTCGTGCGTGGTATGCTGGAACTGGCGGACGCCTTTATCTCGCCGAGCGAATTTCTGGCGCAGCGCTATCGCGAATGGGGGATCGATCCCAACAAGCTCATGGTGATCGAGAACGGCATCGACGTTCGTGACGTGACACCGCCGCGTGAACTGACCGGCCCCAATCCGCGCCGCAGCCGCTTTGCTTTCTTTGGCCAGATCAACCCGTTCAAGGGCATAGACGTGCTGATCGATGCGGTTTCGCGTGTGCCGGAAGCCGTCTGGGGCGAGGATTCGCGCCTGATGATCTTTGGCGGCAATCTGGAAAAACAGCCTGCTCCGTTTCAGGAACGCATGAAAAAGCTGATCGAGGAAGCCGGATCACGCGTGCGTTTTTATGGCGCTTACCAGAATGCGGAAATGCCGCGCCTCATGCAATCGGTCGACTGGGTGGTGATGCCCTCGATCTGGTGGGAAAACTCGCCCATCGTCATTCAGGAAGCGCTGCATCATCGCCGGCCGGTCATCTGCTCGAATATTGGCGGTATGGCCGAGAAAATCCGCGATGGCGAGGACGGGCTGCATTTTCGTGTGCGCAGCGCGGAAGATCTCGCCGACCGTTTTACCGAAGTGCTCAGCGAACCTAACATCTGGGATCGGCTGCATGGCTCTATCCGCAATCCCGTGCATTATGTCGATTGCGCGAAACAGCATCTTGAACTCTATCATCGTTTACGCGCGGCCCACCCGCGCAAGGCAAAACCGGCAGTCACCGAAACTGCCCTCTCTCAGGCAAGCTGAAACTGCATATGAAGGAAGACCATATGGCCCGTGCTCTCGTCATGATTCCCGCCGGAGAAGTGTACGATCACGACAATGTCCGCTGGTATCGTCATTCAGACATACAGGGCAGCATCAATCACTATCACAATATCGGCGATGCTTTCGTGTTTGAATCATCGCTCAAACTGATGAATTTCGAGAAAGCCTCCGAGCTTCCGATCACCAATTATACGCCGGAAAAGATCGATCAGCTCCGCGAGGACTATGATTACGTGATCCTGCGCGGCTCCAATTATGTCAACAAGGACATGAACTGGCGCGACACGATCCCCGTGCTACAACGGCTCAAACTCCCCGTCATCGCCTTTGGCATCGGCGCACAGGCGCCTTCCAAGGGCACCATCGAATTGTCTGAGGAAACCAAGGCGGTTCTGCGCATTATCGCAGGTTCCACCACCTCCATCGGCGTACGTGGCGCTTATACGGCGCAGGTCATGAACGATATCGGCATCAAGAATGTGCGCATCATCGGCTGCCCCACCGCTTTTCGCCGCAACAACCAGCATCTGCGCATCAAATTGCCGCCGCTTGAAAGCGTCCATCAGGTCGGCGTCACGGTGCGCCGCGAAGTCTCGCCCGCTTACGCCAAGGATATCGAGCAATATCTGACGCGCCACCGCGACCTTATCAAATCAATGGCGCAGCGCTTCGATGTGACCTTGATGGCTCAAGGTGAAGTCGATGAAAAAAAGATGGTGTTCGGAACTGATGAGCAGAAGGAAGAAGCGATTACAGCGCTCAAAGCCCATCGCTGGACCGCCGACTGGTATTTCGATGAGGAGATTGAAAATCTATATAGAAACAGCATGTTCTATTCCGATGTTGTTTCTGATTATGAGGAACTCGTCAAAAAACAGCAGCTGGTGCTCGGCTATCGGTTGCATGGAAACCTGATGGCGCTGGCCAATGGCGTGCCGTCGATCTATTTCACCTATGACAGCCGCACGGCGGAATTTGCCGAGACTTACAAGATCCCGAGCTATGATGTTTTCAGCGAAAAACCTTTCCGCCTTGAGGACTATTGGGACCAGTCGCTGTTCGACAAATATAACCGCGCATGGTTCGAGACTTATGCCGAGATGAAGCAGTTTCTTGACGAGAACGGCGTCGATAACAAGATGACCGAAACCGGCATTCCGGTCGAAGCCCTCAAGGTGGCCTAACTTTTTTTCGGGCGCTTGACGGCAGCTTTCTGGGCTGCCGTTTTCAGATGGCTCATCTCCAGCGGTTCATGCTTTTGTTCTTCAGCAAGCAAGGACCATGCGGCGATGAACATGGCGGCAATCAACGGCCCGATGACAAAACCGTTGATACCGACCAGCGATATGCCGCCCACCGTCGAAATCAGCACCACATAATCGGGCAAACGCGTCCCCTTGCCGACCAGCGGCGGGCGCAGCAGATTATCGATCAGCCCGATCACCACCGTGCCGATCAGGACAAGGATCACCCCCTTGCCCCAGGAGCCGCTGACGAAAAACCAGATGGCGGCAGGCACCCACACCAGCGCCGCCCCCACCGCAGGCAGCATG